>JAZQDP010000348.1:0-4830 GCA_045546875.1 Thermoguttaceae bacterium
GGTCGGTAAGACTTTCCGTGTAACCGGTCATAGCTGTATTGAAAACAACCTCCCCGGCTGAGGAAACCGCCGCCCCGAAAGACTCGCCCGGAAATACCGCGCCGTCCTCCAGGACTAAACGTGCAGCTGTCATAATGGGATTCTCCTTTTTCTTTGTAAGCTGGCGGCGAGGCGGCGTTCCCAAACCACACCGACAGGGTCGGTTCCCGAATAGTATAACCGTCGACGCAGGGAAAGCTAATCGATAACCTTGCGCCTAAAATTGTAGAAATTATATTCCTTTGAGTAAAGCTGTCAAGGAGAGGGAGAAAATGAATTACACAAATCCTGAAAAACCTATCATCTCCTCTTGTACAAAATTACTCTTGGCGCTATAATTACAAAAACATTGGGCTATACACAGGAGATAACCAATTTTCTTCAAAAATCACCAGCATAATTTACTAAAAAGGAGCAAGAATGAGTAAAACATTAGTAGCCTATTTCAGCGCCAGCGGCGTTACAGCTAAGGTGGCAAAAAATTTAGCGACAGCTATCGGCGCGGATCTGTTTGAGATTCAGCCGGAACAACTCTATACGGATGACGACCTGAACTGGCAGAACAGCCGCAGCCGAAGTTCCATCGAAATGAAAGACCGATCCTGCCGTCCGGCGATCGCTTCTAAGGTAGAAAATATGGCGCAGTACGACTGCGTTTTCGTCGGGTTCCCCGTCTGGTGGTATCGGGAACCGTCAATTATCGACACATTCATGGAAGCGTACGATTTCAGCGGCAAGAAAATCGTACCGTTCTGCACGTCCGGCGGAAGCGGGTTGGGCGACTCCGCTCAAAACATGCAGAAACTGGCGCCCGGCGCGACGGTTGTCAACGGCAAGAAGTTCTCTTCAAGCGTTTCGGAAAACGAACTCAAGTCTTGGGCGGAAAGCGTTTAATAGTTTTAGGAGGATATTATGTCAAACAAATCGAATTGCGTTTTACTTTTATGCGCTGTGATTGGCGCTGTCCTTTATTTTTCAGGCTGCGATAATTGTAGCTCTTGCAGGAAGAAGTCCGAAAACAAAACTGCTGACAAAACTGCTGTTCAAACGGAACAAAAAGAATCGACGCCAACTGACGCGTCGTCGAAAAAAGACCTTGTTATTTACTTTTCCGCAACCGGAACAACCAAGGGTATCGCGGAAAAAATTGCCGCTGCCGCAGACGCTGATTTATACGAAATCGTCGCTGCCCAGCCGTATTCAGACGCTGACTTAAACTGGCACGATCCCAAAAGTCGAACGTCTCTGGAAACGAACGACCCGAATTCCCGTCCGGAAATTACTGGGAAAGACGTTTCTCTCGACGGCTGCAAGCGCGTTTTTATCGGCTATCCGATTTGGTGGGGCGAAGCTCCAAAGATTCTCAGTACGTTTGTCGAATCCCATAAATTTGACGGAATAACGGTTGTACCGTTCTGTACGTCAACCAGCAGCGACTTGGGAAGCAGCGGAAAGATTCTTGAAAAGCAGGCAAAATCTGGAACGTGGCAAACTGGCAAACGATTTCAAGGAAACGAATCGCAGGACGATGTTCAGGCGTGGATAAAAAGCCTTGAATAGAGAATCCGCTTAGAATAATGAACACAAGCAAAATTCGGCTGACCGTTGACGTTATAATGACCGTTCTGCTGACGCTTCTGGTTTCGTACCAGATAACGTCAGCGGCGGTTCACGAATGGCTCGGCGTTGTCATGACGCTTTTGGTTGTCATTCATCAATATCTTAACCGCCGCTTTTATGCTTCGCTTTTCTCGGGACGATACAATATCCGGCGCATTGTTACAACAATCGTTTTCGTTCTGACTTTAGGCGCGTTTCTCCTTACTGCTTTTTGCGGCTTTGCGATGAGTTCTCACGCGACGCCGTTTTTGTACGGCATGGCGTCTTCAATGTTTGTTCGTCCAACGCACCTGGCAATGTCCTATTGGGCGTTTATTCTGACAGGAATACACCTGGGGCTGCACATCCCCGCAATGTTCGGAAAATTCAAGCCGGGTAGAATTTTCAAAGCGCTTTTGTTTATTGCTGTAACGGCAATAGCCGGCGCGGGATTTTATCTGTTTCTGAAAAACGGGCTGTTTGATTATATGCTCTATAAGAACGCGTTTGTCTTTTTCGATTACGATAAATCCTTCTGGTTTGTACTGTTGGAAAACGTACTTATGTTATCGTTTTGGACATATTCCGGCGCCGCGTTGATTATCGCAATTAACGCCGCAGGCAAGAAACGAATTCCGTTCTTGCCTGTTTTGGGAATAATCGCAGCGTTATTAATCGGGCTGTCGTTAAATCCGGGCAAGCCGAAAACAAGCGGTGGTTGGGATATACCAGGTTCTGACGAAACTGATTCTCATACCGCAACCGAGAACGAAGCAATTCCGTTCTTTGATGTTTCCGACGAGGAACCGGACGTTGACTTTAGCGGTTTATTAGAGGACGCTGACCCAGCCGCTGAGCCGTAGCGCGCCAACGTCTTTATTTCCTGGAACTGCGTTTTTTGGACGAAACGATAATATTTCTGCTCGTTTCGACCAGTTCCATAACTTTCTCGTCCGGAAGCGTATCGTCCAGAATTACGCTAACCCAGCTGTTCTGATTCATGTGATAACATCGGAAAATACCGGGCGTGGCAAGAAGCTCTTCCCGACGCTGGGGGTCGATTTTCAGATTCAGAATCTCGACAATGGTATTGTCCGAGGATTTAAGATTGATTTTTAACAGAAGCGTCTTTTTGGGCAGCGGACTGACAAGTCCATACCATTTTTTTGTAACAGGATAGCGAAAGACGGCGTAATCCGGGTATTTAACAAACGGGTAGTCCGCCTTTTCCCCGTAGAGAAGTTCGATTTGCCGGGCAATCCGATTGGTTTGAGGATAAAGAAACTCCTGTTCCATACAGCAGGCGTCTGCGATTTGCTGAAGAATTTCAGCGTACGCCTGCCGAACGGATCGGACAAACGCGCCGGTTCTGGAATCGACGCGAATGGGCAGATATTCTTCGTTGACGTCCAGATCAACGACCTTTCCTGTAACGGTTCCCTTTTTATCAACATAAACCTCAGCTCGAAACCTTCCATCCATAAAATCCTTTTTGAAGGCGTATCCTCCGCGGCATTTTTTAAATCCAAACGGGATCAACTTGCTTAGGATTATTGATTTGCGCTGAAAGGCTTCTTGTTCCGGATTCATCTTGATAAACAACTCAACTTGTATACGCTTTACTGAACCTCAATAACGGCAACGGCGTTATAGGCTTCTTTAAAAACGTTTTGTCCTGTTAAAAGAACGACAGACTGACCCGGTTCAACGAACCCTAGTTTCTTTACCGCCGCGACAATGTCAAAATAATTTTTCGCCTCCGGCAGGTGAACTGGAATAACGCCCCAGTAGAGAGCCATTCGCCGCGCTGTTTCCAGAACTGGCGAGCAGCCGACCGTCGAAGCGGACGAACGCAGGTGCGCCAAGTCTAAAGCGGTGCGACCGGTTAACGTTGCCGCGATAATTACCGACGCCTCCGTAGTGTCTGCAATGTTGACTGCCGCTTCCGCCATGGCGCAGCCGACAAGCGTACTGGGACTGATGAGCGTGTATTCAGAATTGTCGTAAAAACAGGGAACCAACGGCTGCTGTTCATCGTCGCGCATCGCTCTCTCCTTTTCGGTTTCCAGAGCGATTCGGTGCATCGTCTTGACCGTTTCAACCGGGTAGTCGCCCACAGCGGTTTCCCCGGAAAGCATAATGCAGTCCGCGCCGTCGAAAACCGCGTTGGCAACGTCGGACGCTTCCGCCCGGGTCGGGATTCGGCTGTGCGTCATGCTTTCCAGCATCTGCGTTGCGACAATCACCGGCTTGCCCAGTGCGCGGCAAACGCGAATGATTTCCTTCTGAACGACGCCCATTTTGGCGATGTCGACTTCGACGCCCAGGTCGCCGCGGGCAACCATAACGCCGTCGGACGCCAAAGCGATCTGTTCCAGATTCTCGACCGCTTCCGGCTTCTCAATTTTAGCGATAATCCCAGTATTGAGCGGTTTGTCTTTGGGTTTGTTTGCAACGAGAATGTCGCGCAGTTCGTCGATTTCCTCTGCTGTGCGGACGAAACTGAACCCGAGGTAGTCGATTCCGTTTTGAACCGCCCAAATCGCGTTGGTTATGTCGACCGGTTGCAGGGATTTCACCGATAGCTTGACGCCCGGCAGGTTGATTCCCTGACGGCAACGAACGACGCCCGGCTGAACGACAACGCCCTCGACGTAATCGTCGCCCTTTTCGGTAATCTCGACGCTGACCATTCCGTCACACATCAAAACGCGGTCGCCGACGTTGAGTTCGTCAACCAGCGGCTCGTACGTTGACGTGAGCCAATTCTTCTGTGGCGACTCTTTCCCGCGAATAAACCGGATCTTTTCGCCCTGAACGCAGTCCAGCTCTCCGCCTTCAATTTCGCCCAGACGCATTTTCGGACCAGCCAAGTCCATCAAAACGGCAATGGGCGCGCCGGATTCCTTTTCCGCCTGACGAATCAGCGCCAACGTGGACGCGAACGACTCAATCGTCCCGTGAGCGGCGTTAATACGGAAGACGTCAACTCCCGCCTGAATGAGTTCTACGAGTTTCTCAACCGACAAAATCGCCGGTCCGACAGTTGCGATAATTTTAGTTTGACTTGGACGAAACATGGTAATTCGGAATTAGGAATTCAGAATGCGGAATTAATAGTTACGATAACAGATAAAACGCGCGAAGCGCATCATCTGGAACTGCGTAGCAGTTCAATGTTTCTAGCCGTGG
>JAZQDP010000349.1:0-13087 GCA_045546875.1 Thermoguttaceae bacterium
TAAGACCGCTTGGCCTCCGACTTCCTCTTTCCCAATTATTCCGTTGGCGAGAAAGCCGCATTTTTCAAGAACTCTTTTTGAGGCTGCGTTATCGGCGTCGGTTTCCGCTTCGATAGCTGTAACCTTCGGGTTTTGAAACGCCCATCTCAGAGCCGCCTCAACCGCTTCGGTCGCGTACCCATGACCTTGGTATTCTTCCAGAATCCCGTACCCGATTTCCGCGACGCCGTTTGAGTCAAGACCCTTAAAGCATAAGTCGCCAATATGCGTTCCGTTGCTGAGTTCAATAATCCAGATTGCATACCATTCCCATTGATCCGGATTCTGCAAACAGCCATCCAGCATTTCGGAATACGCTGCTTTAAGCTCGGCGTTTGTTTCAGAGGAAATAAGCGCTTCCATCTGACTTCGATTTGCTGGATATATTCTTAATCGTTTTGTTTCTATCATGAGAATAATTATCGACAAACTATCGCGTTAGTTAGACGTCCTTAAAATCAGGAGAAAATTTTACGTTGAAATTTTGTTTTCTGCATTGCTCGGCAAACGATTTAAAGACGCGAATTCCCTCTTCGAGGGGAACGCCAACAATGGCAGAAAAGTCCCAGCCGTTATCGCATTGGAGTTCTTCCGCTATCACCAACTTAAAAATGCGAGCAAACAACTGCACTTCTGCCAGCGACATTCTGAACTTGACAATGAACTCCCTGGAACGAGGATTGTTGCAAAAGTCAGCGCTGACGTCGTCCGGAATACTTCTGTAGACTTGCCTTAAAACGTTGTCGTCGTAATCATAAACGATTTTAAGCTCGCCTTTTGTTAAATCTTTTTTCACATAATGAAAGGGCGGACCTGAATACATCGTAATTGTTCCATATTTAAAAACGAAGAAATCGTATACGTTAAACGTAAAAACGAATTCTCTTTTTTGCGGCGATTTCGACATGAAACTTTTCCAATAATCTGGTCAGCCTTTTGCTGGAATTTAATGATTGTGGATGAAAAATAACGGTAAACGATCAACTCAAATTACTAATCATAGAGTACATAAAATTGATCGTTTACCGCTATCTGCTTACCAATAACAATAGTTATCCCTGTTATCAGTGTCGATGATTATGAGTCCCTATCGTTCGATGACTATGTTGATGAACTTCTCCAGTTTGGTTTTGTGGCATTTGCGCCTGATGTACCATTTGCGACTGATGAGCCATCTGCGTCTGCTGTTCTTCTCGCGCTTTTTGCTCTTCCTGCGCCGCTCTGGCTTTGGCGCGTTCTGCCGCCATGTCAATATCCGGTATTTCTACGTCAGTAATTACCGCTGGCATTGACTCCCAGCTTTGCTTCCCTTGCGGCATTGGCGTTTCTATCGTCAAGCCGGCGGCAGTAACGTCCTTCTTAAGCGTCTTTGACATCTTGGCATAAAACGCTTTCTGATCCTGGCTTAAATGTTTATCCGCATTCTTGGACTGCAACGTAAAATACGTTGACCAATACATCCGTCCGCTGGCGCTTAATGAACTTTCTGCTTGCATCGATGCAGTATTTTCTACAGCAAACACAAGCAAAACATACTTCTGTATCGGCGCGGGCTTCTTTTCCCAAACTTTGGGAATGAATCCCAACGCCACACCCGGATCCAACGGCATAACTGTCATTGGTATAACCATCGACAGAATCTCGCTGTCAGAAATCGTAAACATAAGTCCTTCCGGCTTTTCAGGATCGTTTGTAGGCAACGCCAGATTGAGGACAACCTTTGAGTTTTCTATTCGAGCGACAAATCCAATTTGCTGTGGCAACGCATTCCAATTCCCGGGGTAATTTTGAACAACAGTCGGTCTAATTGACAGGCTGGAAGCTGGGGCTTTGAGATTTGAACTCAATACCTGCGATGCCGTTGCAAGCGGAATTATGTTTTCCATTTTCGACAGTTGCTCATTAAACTTGGACACGCTCTTATTAATCACAACGGCTCGTTCTTCAGAAATGCCTTCAATTGCAGAATACGGCATTTCGCCTGAAACTGCCAACTTCGACCAGGTAAACGGTTCGCCGTCCTGCGGTACGTATTCTAACGAAACAGCGCTAATCTTCGCATCAACGTTAGTTTGCATATACAAATTATACAACCGCTCTATTTCAAACAAATTGCCTTGATAATCCTGTATTTCCAAAACCCAATGTTCACCCTCCGTTGTGCGGGAAAGAACTTTACCTGATCTTGTCAGTTGGGGAACGATTAGCCATTCCAAAACCTGTTTATCCGATTCTTTTACCATAAATTTTTTGGCGCTAATCTTCCCGAATTCCTCGCCAACGTTTTCCAGGTCTTTACGATTGCCAATGTACGCTAAATTCTTATGTATTTTCACAAAAAACTCTGTACCATCGAGAACCTGTTCCAGGAACTCTGCCTGATCTTGTGACTCCGCTTTGCTGCGAAGCGTCCCGGATACGTTTGCTGACAGAATAATCGTTATCGGAAATTTAGCGCTAATAAGGCTAAACGCTTTTCGAATGTCAATCTCGCCGCGAGAATCAAAATGGAATCCGTTTGTGAAATCTACAACCGGTTCTTTCGATTCATTTGCAGTCCCCTTTTGGATTTTATATCCGCCAGATACATTCATTCCAATAGCTCCACTATGCGGGGCTTTTATAGCAGCAACGTTATTTTGCGCTTGATTGCGAGCGTCAAACGCTTTTGCGCGTCGATTTTCAATAACGTACCGTGGAACAAACGACCGTTCCCCAAAACGAATCTCCGAATCTGCTCCTCCTTGAGTCGATTTAACGTCGCTAAACAATCCTGGCGGCATTGGCGCCATTGGATCTAACTGATCAACGCGCGTATCGCTAACAACAGCTGCTTCTGACGCCTCAAAACTGGGCTGACTAACCGTTGCTGGAATTTCTGATTGTTGTGTTGGCTCAATAGCGGACGTCTGAACAACATCCGAATGAGGCGCCGGTTGTGAACTGTGAGCGTCCTGCGGAGATGAATCGCTTTTATCTTCTACGTTTTTTTCTTCTACACGTTTTTCTTCTACTTTTTCTTCTACGCTTTTATCCGTTTGTTCATCAGCAGAATCAATTTCGGGAGCCGTCGGCATGGAAAACGTACCTGGCAAATTATCGTTAATCAAGGTAGCCTTGCTTTTTCTTGGTTCAGGCGATGCAGCGGAATCCGGCGCCTGACGAGGCGTCTGAGTTACAGTAGCGCTATCCGTCCCGATTGCTGGACTAGGCTCAGCAGGAATGGCTGGAACCTCTGGAACAGAGGGAACAACTGGAGCAGCAGGCGGCTCTGGAACTGAGGGAGCGACTGGAGCGGCGGGCGGATCTGGAACAGAGGGAGCCGCCGGAGCAGCAGGAGTCTCTGGAACAGGGGGGACCGCTGGAGCAGCAGGAGTCTCTTGAACTGAAGGAGCGACTGGCGGCTCAGGAACTGAAGGAACGTCAGGCATTGATGGAACATCCGGGTCAATTGGTCCTACAGACATATCAAGGATCGGATCAATAACTGGCGCGGGATTCGAATGCGCAGCCGTCTGTGCGTTATTTTGCGCTATTTCTTTTCGAACTTCTCTTTTCTCAACAGATGGTTTGTCCTGTCGAATCTGTTCGGAATTTGTAGCGGTGACTTCAAAATTCGCATCATTTTGCTCGCCGTTTGCAGATTGGTTCTTTGCTTGGCGCTCCCCATCTGCGCTATTCACCATCGCGACTGCGACCGTATCTCCAGGAGCAGGAATCTCTGATTTCTGCGGTGTCAAGCACACAATTATAAACGCAGTATACAACCCTACTACGGCTGACAACGCAACTGACGCCAGTTGAAAAGAACTTTTCATAGCGACTTCCTTTATTTCTTATATTGTCTATTTTAACGCTAGTGTATATTTACATCTGTTCCTATCTAGGGAACTCTCTAATCCTTGTATCGGATAATTGACATAAAAAGAATAAGCAGAAAATCGGAAAAATTCGCTATAACCGATAAAATTTATCAGAACGGAGATAATAGACGCTCAACCAATAACCGAGCGTCTGTTATCAATTATCATTTAGCATTTAGCAACTCGAAGATATATTCTCGCAACTCCCTACTCTCTATTCCCTACTCCCTACTCTCTCTTGCCTTATCTTCACTTAGAGGATACGCTGCGAATCAAATCCCAGTCTAGGTCGAACTTTAGCAAATATTTCCGAAGCCTGTCTGAATCATTTGACGTTTTCTTACGTTGTCTTGAACTGGAAAAGAGAATGCGTCCCGCTTCTGCCATTGATACGTTACTCCAACAGACATTCAGCACATCCATCAATTGTACGCTGTCGAATCGATCTAGTTGAGTCAAAGCAGGAACCATTTTACACAAATCTTGAAATTTGCGAGAATTACCCATATTGTTTATCCCACTCATTTCTTCATTACTTGTAGTCCACAGTTCTTTTAATCGGGCAATTTCTTCATTGACAATATCAATATTAATACGTCCGCCTTGAGCCAAAGTCGCCATACGGGTTAAAGCGGCATTGAGATCACGAAAATTACCGCGCCATGACGCTTCCGACGAAACGGCGAATTCCAAAAACCGCTGCAGAGCTTGTGCGTTAAACGTCGTTAGCTTGCCAGTTCGTTGGGCAAACTGGTTGAGTTCGTATTCAACGTTCGGCGCGATGTCTTCCAAGCGGTCGACCAAAGCGGGGAGCTGAAACGTCCACAAATTAATCCGAGAAAAAAGATCTTCTCGAAATTTCTTTTCTGCAATGAGCTGTTTGAGATCGCGATTGGTTCCGCAAAGCAGTTGGAAAGAACTTTCCACCGGTTTATCCGCTCCAACAGGCAGAAACCGTTTCTCTTCGATGGCGTGAAGCAGCGCAGCCTGCTCGTCCAACCCCAACTCTCCAATTTCATCGAGAAAAAGAATCCCCCCATCGGCAGCGCGAAGCAACCCCGGTCTGTCCTTTTCCGCCCCGGTAAAGGAACCTTTTACGTGTCCGAAGAGCGTTGCCATTGCCATGTCGGCGCGAAGCGTAGCGCAATTGACTTCGACAAGCGAACCGGTTAGTCCAAGACGCTGTTTTCTCAAATCGTATATTTTCCGCGCTAAAAGCGATTTTCCCGCCCCTGTCGGTCCGGTAATGAGAATCGGGTCGACTGACGCCACGGCAACGCGTTCGATTCGGTCAATGAGTTTGTTGAACGCGACATTTTTTGTTGCAATGCCCGATTTCAAATAAGAAACGTCATCAGACGTTTTCGCGGCAAATCGAGCGGCTATCTGATCGTATTTCGATAAATCCAGATCAATAATCGAGACAGAACCGATAGCGGAATCTCGTGTATGCGGCGGTCCTGGAAATGTCTGCAACAGCTTTGCAGGAAAATGGCGCGATTCCGCCAAAAGAAACAGACATATCTGAGCAACGTGCGTTCCTGTCGACAAGTGGACGTAGTAATCTTCCTCTTCTGGATGGAAATCCATACGAGCAGATAAATCAAACAAACTCGAGTACATTTCTTCGAAATTCCAAGGATCCTCAAAGTCAATGTACTCCAAAATTACTTCCGTATTGGGAGAAACGGCATGAATATCCTCAATAACCGCCTGATTCATGCTGTCGTATTTGTTTTCGACAAGCAAGTACAGTCTATCGACGGGAAAATTTCTTTGCTGACACAGAGCGACGTTCGGTCGCCACTTTTGCCATCGTTTACGGGATTTGCCCGCCTTGAAATCCAAAACAACGCCAACAAAGGAAATGACAGTATTCATAAAAAGCGCAAGTGTACAAGGCTGTGGGGATATTTACAAAATTAATGATATATTTTAATATTATAATCTTTTGTCAAGATGTCAAGGAGCTTTATCTATAGAAAATAGATTTTCTTATAAAATATATAAAGATTTCTATATTTTCATCATTTCTCCAATTATCCTCTTTTCTTGTTGTGAAAGAGGCGTCTTGTAATAAAGCCCTTACTGTGAAAAAACGATAACTCATTTTCATATAATAAGTTATAACGAATATTAGATAAATTTTCAAAAAAAGTTTTAAATCTCTATAACAATTGGCGCCCGATTTGCGTATAAAAAGTCAACAACAATCGCAAATGCTGAAGGAACTACATTCATTGGGATCCGGTTGCCGGTTCAAGTCCGGTCGAGGTTTGCGAAAACCTCGTAGCTCAATTGGATAGAGCAGGAATTGTTTCTTCAATTCCTTGTTGCGGTTGTTGTTTTTAACCAATTAACATAAATGCCGAAGGAACTACATGGTGTTTCATTAATTTGAGACTTGTTGGTTCAAATCCAGCGCGAGTTCCTTTTTATAAGGACTCGGAAATGTTTCTTCAAACCCTTGTTATGTTTTTTGAAACAGGTCTGGTAAATGCTGAAGGAACTACATTAAACTTAGGCTATGGAACCTCCAACGTTTCTTCAAACCCTTGTTATCAGACCATTTTATTTTTTGAAAGAAAAATCCTATGCGTAATTTGAACGAAATTGCAAACTTTGTCGATCCGAACGCCTCTATGACTCTCAACGAAGCCGGCGGCTTGGCGTACAAGCTCAGCGCCAAAGAAGCGTTGGCTCAGCTGGCGGCAACTGGCTGTTTGTCTCAGACGTTTTATGCCAACGAAGTTGACCAGCTCAAATCCATTTTGGAACTGACGTCGGACAGCGGCGTTGACGACGAATTTCTTGCCAAGCTCGCTCTTTACGCTCGCGTTAAGGGATTCATGAAAGATATGCCAGCGGTACTGTGCGCAATTTTGGCGTCGAGAAAATCGCCGTTGTTGGACAAGGTTTTCCCGGTTGTTATCGACAACGGAAAGATGCTGCGCAATTTTGTCATGGCGGTGCGTTCCGGCGTTACGGGCCGCAAATCGTTCGGTTCATCCGTTCGCCGATTGATCCGCAACTGGTTTGACGCCAGAACGGAACAGCAGATTTTCAATTCTTCCATTGGAAACAATCCGTCTATGGCGGACGTTGTCAAAATGGTTCACCCCACGCCCAAAACGCCGCAGCGCGAGGCGATGTTCGGTTACCTTATCGGCAAGCCGTACGACGAATCGCAGCTCCCGCATGCGATTGTCGAGTACATTCATTTGCTCAAAAACGGCGTAGACGAAAACGCTGTCGTTCCGGACGTTCCTTTCCAGTACCTGACGTCTTTGGAACTGACAACCAATCAGTGGAAGACTATTGCTCAAAACGCATCCTGGCAAACAACTCGTATGAACCTCAATACGTTTCTGCGTCACGGCGTTTTTGAGGACAAGGAGCTTGTCAGCAAAATTGCCGCCCGACTGCGTAATGAGGAGGAAATTCGCCGCGCCAAGGCGTTCCCGTACCAGCTCATGACGGCGTACATGAATGCGTCAGAGGAAGTCCCGTCGGACATTCGTCTGGCGCTGCAGGACGCTATGGAAATCGCAACAGACAACGTCCCGGTTATCGATGGTCTTGTCGCGCTTTGCGTTGACGTTTCCGGATCAATGAGTTCTCCCGTTACCGGTTATCGCCGCGGGGCGACGTCGGCGGTCAAATGCGTTGACGTTGCCGGACTGATGGCGTCGTGTATTCTGCGCCGCAATCCCAATGCGGTCGTCATCCCGTTTGAAGAAAAGGTTCGACGCTGTACGCTCAATCCGCGCGATTCAATTATTACCAACGCTCAAAAGCTGGCGAATCTCAACGGCGGCGGGACGAATTGTTCCTGTGCAATGCAACATATCCTCGATAACAAGATCAAGCCGGACGTCGTGATTTACCTTTCCGACAATATGTCCTGGATTGATTCCGATCTCAATCATTCCTGGAAGGATTGCACGGAAACGGTCGCGGCTTGGGATAAATTGCGTCAAAACAAACCCAACGCGCGGCTTATTAACATCGATATCCAGCCGTACCGTTCTTCTCAGACGCTTAATCGCGCGGACATTGCCAACGTCGGCGGTTTTTCAGACGCGGTATTTGACTTTGTCGCTCAGTTTGCCGAAGGTTACGCTCCGCAGCATTGGATTAACCTGATTGATCAAATTGACCTTAACAATATGAACAACGGTCTTTAAACCAAAGCAACAAATTTATACTATATAATTATTGGCTTATTATAATCGATAAGATAATAAGCATTTACTATCTTATCGATTATTTATGTCAAACAAACGTACCTTTATCTATAGTTTTAATTGTTTCTAAATTCTCTAATTTAATATCTTGACAAGAGCTGTTAATCTGATACAATAAACTCTAAGATTAAGTATTGTATTCAGAGTTTTATTATCTTGCAACAAGGAAATATCATGAACAGATATTTACGTTTTTTTGCAGCAGCAACATTGTTTTTAGTTGTTGTATGCCAAACAAAGATTTACGCTCAAAGCGCTCCAAATCCTGTCAGACCAGATTCGATTCATTTATTCTCTCTTGAAGACGTCCGAATTACCAGCGGGCGGTTTCTGCAAGTGCAGGAGCTGGATCACAAGTATCTGCTCTCACTGGATCCGGATCGGTTGTTGTCATGGTTTCGACGCGAAGCGGGACTGATGCAAAAGCAGGAACCGTATCCCTACTGGGAATCGGAAGACGTCTGGGGCGGCGGTCCGCTGGCGGGACATATTCTCGGATTCTACCTCTCCTCCATGTCGATGATGTATCAGACGACCAGCGATGATCGAATTCTTGAACGGCTGACTTACGTTCTGGACGAACTGAAAGCCTGTCAGGACGCTAACGGAAACGGCTATCTTCTGGCAACGATCAAGGGGAAAGAGCTTTTCAAACAGGTTCAAACCGGGAACTTTACAACCAACAATCCCTGCATCTTTGTAACCATCGACGGAAAAAAACGGGGAACATGGGAACCCGTTTACATCATGAACAAGATTATGCTGGGGCTGTACGACGCCTATACGATGTGCGGTCTGGAACAGGCGAAGCCGATTCTGGTCAAAATGGCGGACTGGTTTGGAACGGAGATAATCGACGTTCTCAGCCATGACGACATGCAGAAACTGCTGTTTTGCGAACACGGCTCGATTAACGAATCGTTCGTCAACGTTTATGAAATCACCGGGGACGAAAAATACCTTCGCTGGGCGGAAAAGCTCAACGACGAGATAATGTGGGTTCCCATGTCCAAAGGGGAAGACATGCTCGTCGGCTGGCACGCCAACACGCAGATTCCCAAGTTCACAGGATTCAACGCGGTGAGTAAATACAACGGGAATCAGGAGCTAACCGCGGCGGCAAACAATTTCTGGGATATTGTCGTTGCCAAACACACCTGGATCAACGGCGGCAACAGCTGCGGAGAGCATTTCTTCCCGCAAAGCGAATTCAAAAACAAGGCGCTAAACTACGGCGGTCCGGAATCGTGCAACTCGGTCAATATGATGCGTCTGACGGAAAGCCTGTATCAAAGCGCGCCGAAAATGGAACGCGTCGACTACTACGAAAACGTTCTGTTCAATCACATTTTAGCCAACTACGAAACCGAACAGGGTATGTGCGTTTACTACACGTCCATGCGTCCGGCGCATTATAAAATGTACTCTACAAAGTACGACTCCTTCTGGTGCTGCACCGGCACCGGGTTTGAAGCCCCCGCCAAGTTCGGCAAGATGATCTATGCCTACAACGGCGCAGACCTGTACGTCAACATGTTCATTCCGTCCACGCTGAATTGGAAAGAGCAGGGCGTTTCCCTGACGCAGTCTACCCGATACCCGGACGAAAATGTTACAACCTTGACCGTCCGGACAAACGAGCCAAAAGAGTTCTCATTGAAAATTCGCGTTCCCCGCTGGATTCAATCCGGGTCGATGAAAATTGAACTCAACGGCGTTGTAACAGACGAGCCAGTCGAGGATTCTTATATTACTCTAAAGAGAACATGGACGTCCGGCGACGTCGTCAAGGTTGCTTTTGAGCCAAAATTTGAAGTCGCGCCGTTGGTCGATACGGATCGGTTCTATTCCGTAAAATACGGAGCTATCGTGCTGGCGTCGAAAGTTCCCAATACCAATCTCAATGTAACAGATTTTCGTCAGGCTCGAAGGACGGTCGGAACGGTTATGGCGCCCATTTCCGACGCGCCGACTCTGTTCGGAACGCCGGACGAGATTACTCAGAAACTCAAGCGAGAGCCGGGAGATGAACTCGCCTTTACCTATACAGGCTTGAACGGCAAAACCGCTCGGCTTATTCCGTTTAACAGAATTCAGTTCAGCCGATACGCGATCTACTTCAACCACGCCAAAGACCTGGAAGAATATAAAAACAAGGTTCAGTTCAATGAGTGGGACGTCGACCCGAAACTGGCAAGCCAGACGCTGCAGTCGGTTTTAATCGGGCTGCCGAAATCGGAAAACGTTCGGCAATTCAAGCAGGGCGGATCCAACAGTCTTCTCCCGTTAGACGACCAGCGTTTTTGGCGTCGCGCCGTCAACGGCGGCTGGTTCTCCTACACGTTCCAGAAACCGCAAAACGGCGAGAAGATCGCTGTCAACTTTACCATTCGCGTAACAGACCAGGATAGGGCAGGCGCCGACGTTTACGTCAATGACCAAAAGGTTTGGTCTATGGACAGAACGCCGGAAACCGCAACCGCCATTTCGACAACGTTCTTTACGAAAACCGTCTCGATTCCGGAAGAACTGTACAAAGACGCCGAATCCATTACCGTTAAATTCGCCGCCAAATGTGGAGTTATGACGGGCGACATTACAGACGTGAGAATCGTGAAAGAGTGAGAAACGAGGGGGTGGCGAAACTCTTAGCAGTTCTCTTGACAACGATTTTACGTCCCGGTAAAATAATCGATAAATGATTTAAAAACTAATAGTTCATTTATCTGGAAAGGAGCATGACACATGAACAGATTTTTATCGTTATTCGCCTTGGCTCTGGCGTTGACCTCGGCTGGGGTTTACGAACTCGCCGCTGAGGAAACCGAGGCGCAGAAGCCGGATATTGTTATCGCGGATTTCGAGACTGACAATCTCGACGGCTGGAGCGCTGAAGGGAACGCGTTTCAGGTTCGCAGCGCGGACGCTCTGTATTCCGGCGGGATGGGCGCAGTTTACGGCTTTCACGGTCAAAAGCTAATCAATACGCTTGCCAGCGTCGAGAGCGACAACGCAACCGGAACGCTGACGTCCCCGGAATTCAAAATTGAACGGAAGTACATCACGTTTTTAATCGGCGGCGGGAATTTCCCCGGCGAAACGGGAATCGCTCTTTACGTTGACGGGAACAAGGTTGCCGAGCAAACCGGCTTGTACAACGTTCCACGTCAGGGCGACGAAGGACTCAAACTCCGATTCTGGGATGTAACGCAATATCAGGGCAAACCCGCCCGGATTGTCATTTTCGATAAAAAATCCGTCGTCAACTGGGCGCATATCAAGGTAGACTACATCCTTCAAACGGACGTAACGCCGGATATTTCATCCAACGTTATTTCCGCCGTTAAAGATTCCGCTCCCAAGACGTACGACCCCATGATTTTCGGGCATTTCATCGAGCATTTTCATCGTCAGGTTTACGGCGGCATATTCGATCCCGGCTCTCCCCTTTCCGATGAAATTGGGCTTCGTAAAGACGTCATTGAGGCTCTGCGGGAAATCAAAGTCCCGATCGTCCGATGGCCTGGCGGGTGCTTTGTTTCCGCCTACCATTGGAAAAAGGGAGTCGGTCCAAACCGTCAGCCAGCTTGGGACAAGGCTTGGCACGTAGAGGAACCGAACACGTTCGGAACTGCAGAGTATGTTCAGTGGTGCCGAAAAATCGGGGCGGAACCGTACATCTGCACAAACGCCGGGACGGGAACGCCGGAAGAGATGAGCGACTGGGTCGAATACTGCAACCTCAACGTTGGGGAATTCGGCAGGCTTCGTCAGGCGCACGGGTTCAAAGAGCCGTTCAACGTCAAATACTGGAGCGTCGGCAACGAGAACTGGGGACGGCACGAAATGGGCGCCAAAACCGTCGGCGAATGGGGCGACTTCGTCCGGGAATCCGGCAAGCTCATGCTCAACACCGACCCTGACATTAAACTCTTTGCCGCCGCGCTGCCCAACGAGGGCTGGACGCTGCCGCTGCTGGAAAAAGCCGGGTACATGCTGGACTACGTTTCCATTCACGGGTACTGGGATTCCCTGGCAGGCAGAAACAATCCTTCTCCGTATATGGCGTGCATGATGAGAACGCAGAGTCCGGAATCGTCCATTCTCCGCACAATCGCCGTTCTGGACAAGACCAAAATGCGCGGACGCGTATTTATCGCCTTTGACGAATGGAACCTTCGCGGCTGGCATCACCCCGGCATCGGTCAGGTTCATCCGCACATGGACGTCCAGGCGCGTGACAAGAACGACATCAACTCCACCTATACGATGGCGGATGCGGTCTTTTCCGCCTGTTTCCTCAACTCCTGCCTGCGGCATTGCGACGACGTCAAAATCGCGTGCTTCTCGCCGATTGTCAACACCCGCGGCGCTGTGTACGTCTATCCGAAAGGAATTGTCAAGCGAACTACGTATCACGTATTCTGGATGTACGTCAATTTGCTGGAAAAGAACGTTGTGCCGATTGAGATCAATTCCGAACCGCTGCTGTGGAACCAACAGCAAACGCCGAAACTCGACGCCGCTTTGAGCGTCAACGACGAGAAGACGCGTTACGTTCTGGCGGTTGTCAACAAAGACCCTCAGAACGCGGCAGAAGTCAAGCTGAATTTCCTTTCCGGGCTTAAAGACCTCCCGGCGAAACTGGAAGCAACCGTCCTCAGCGGTTCCTCTCCAGACGACTTCAACGACGTCGGCGCGGAGAATCGCGTCGTCCCGCAGAAGACAACTGTTGAAATCAAAAACGGGAAAGTAACGATCGCGCCACATTCGCTGACGTTCATCGTCATTCCAATGAAATAGCAATCAACAAGAATTCGTTTCTGGGGCGCGGACATTGTCCGCGAAACGGCGGGTAATACCCGCCCCCCGGAGAGGATTTAATCCGTTAAATCAAGTCGGATCGTAGCCATGTCGTTCTGTGAGCCAAGGAGTTGG
>JAZQDP010000350.1:0-6474 GCA_045546875.1 Thermoguttaceae bacterium
CCCATACAGCCTTTACGACGAAGGCATTGCCACGATGGAAGGTTCAGACGCTTACAATCAAGACGACGCCGAAGGGTTTATCAGAATCATGGGTCTGCCCGGTCGCGTCCAGGCAAAGGTTACGCCCAGAATTTAGCGGCAAGACGCCGCTGTCAATCCGCGCTGCCGCGGTGCGAAGGCGCCCAACGATGTCGGTTCCTGATTGGACGTGGGTAACGCCGAAAAACGCTCTTTCGGAGACATAACCTTGTCCTATTCCCCGTGCGGGTTCGCACACCCAGAAGCCAATAACCGCTCCCGTTGGTCGCTTGTTCTTTTATTACTAAATTTTTAAGCCGCAAAGAACGCAAAGAACGCATAGTTTTTAAAACTTTGCGAACTTTGCGAACTTTGCGAACTTTGCGTAAGATTTTCCGGGCGGCTCTACGCACCCCGGCTCGCCTATCGCTTTGCGCTAATTGCAAATTGATAATTGCTAATTGCAAATTGAATATTATTTCTCCTTCTTCTTCATTTGATTGGAGATAATATCGGAGACGGAATCGTCAAAGGAGGCAGAATCGTCTTCGACAGCGGGAGCCATAGCGGGAGCCGCCATTTCAGCAGCGGGGGCAGCGTCCATTTCAAACTTCTCCATTGCAGGAGCTGCAGCCGCTGGAACTGCCATCTCAGCCTCAATTCGCGCCGCTCCTAACGCTTCCATTCTCGGCGCAGCCAGACGTCTGCTATATTTAACTCCAGCAGCTCTGTCGGCAGCAATGCGCGCTTTGCGTTCCGCAGCAGCTTTCTTGGCGTTTTCAGCCAGCCACGCTTCGCGTTTCTTCGACAGGTCAAGAATCTTCGCGTTGATTTCCGCTCGCTTGGCAGTCTTTTCCTTGACGACTTTTTCAAGCTCTTCTTTGGAAAGACCCTTCATATCTTCCGGAAGCGACTCTTCATCGACAGCATCCAGAACAATGTCTTTATCCGCCAGCGACTGAACGAGGTCGCCTTTGCCCTGAACGGCGCGTCCTCCAGATTTAATATTATACGCGGCGCGAGAGGCGTTGAGCATGGCGTCTGCGACTTCCGCTCGTCGGAGTTTGCCAACAACGGCAGCTTGCGTTTCCATTGAACCGTACGGAATAACCGTCGAGGAAAGCTCTTTGGTCAGTTCTGTAATTTCGTCGTCGTACGGCGTGCGAATGACAATCATGCCGCCGGTCTGAGCGATTTGAACAAACTGTCCTTCGCTCTTCTTGGCGATCTCCTGCCAGATGGGCGTCGTTTCCGTCTGATTCCCGCATTGAACCGTGTTGATAATAATGAACTTTTCCATGGCGAGTTTACACGTTTCCGGATACTTGACGTCGTCTTGATAGTCCATGTGAGGCGGGCAGTCTCCGACAAGGAAAATAACCCGGTAAACGTTCTGGTCAGCGGGTGACCACGACATTTTTGTTACAGCTTCGTTGAGAGCCTGGTTGACCGATTCCGGCATATCGCCTCCGCCTTGCGCTCTAAACGACTGCAATTTGGCGTAGACCGCGTCGATGTCGTCTGTCAAATCCATGAGTTGAGTAACGTATTCGTCGCCCCTGTCGCGATATGCAATCAGACCGATTTTAATTTCCGGAGCGGGATCCTGAGAGATAATCGAATTGGCAATCGACCAGATTTTCTGCTTCGCGCCTTCAATCAGCCCGGACATTGAGCCGGTGGAATCGAGAACGAAGACGACTTCCGCCCGAGGCGTTTCTTTCTTCTCGGCGGCGGGTTTTTCAGCCGGTTCAGATTCCGGTTTAGGCGCCGCGTCTTGGGCGAACGCTGTAAAGGTTGCCAGAACGGCAGCCAGAGCAAACAAACAATGGAAAACTCTTTGACGCATAGTTTTTTCTCCTTCGAGGTCAAAAAAGGAAATGGAATTAGTTCTTTGAATAACTCTGCACCTGTTAAAGAATAGCTTCTAGCCCCTAGCCTCTAGCTTGGGGGCTTGTAATTCTTAGCGTTAACTTTTAAAGACTGAAACTAAAATCAAAAAGCTAACAACTAACAGCTAATAGCTAACAGCTTTTCACACTCTTAACTATTATTACGGATAAGCGTTCGTTTTGCAAGGGATTTTTTACGATTATTTCAGAAAATTCGAGTTCCGGCAAAATTGCCGGAAGAAATCAATTGATTTTTATCGATTTCGGGGGTAAAACCATTGAAAAAATTTTCCTCTAGGGTACAATTTGGTCTGTTTCGTTTAAAAACGGAATAAACGAGCGCCTAAAACCGTCTTTGAACCAAAAGACGATTTGTTGTTTATCACTTTATTTTTACGAAAGGTTGTTTTTATGTCGCAGTATTCAGATGACGTATTGGCAAAAGTAATCGCCCGCAACCCGGGAGAACCAGAATTTCATCAAGCCGTCAAAGAAGTTTTGATGTGCGTTGCCCCGGTTTTGGACAAACGCCCGGAACTGATTAAAGAAAAGATCGTCGAACGCATGGTAGAACCGGAACGTCAGGTAATCTTCCGCGTTCCGTGGGTTGACGACAAAGGCGAAGTCCAGATCAACCGCGGTTTCCGCGTTCAGTTCAATTCCGCCATCGGTCCGTACAAAGGCGGCATTCGTCTTCACCCGTCCGTTTACCTCGGAATTATCAAGTTCCTCGGATTCGAACAGATCTTCAAGAACGCTCTGACGACCACGCCCATTGGC
Source organism: Thermoguttaceae bacterium (assembly GCA_045546875.1). Lineage (GTDB taxonomy): Bacteria > Planctomycetota > Planctomycetia > Pirellulales > Thermoguttaceae > RUG11551. The sequence goes on from JAZQDP010000350.1 coordinate 2,691, forward strand.
GGCGGCAAAGGCGGTTCCGACTTCGACCCGAAAGGCAAGTCTGATCGCGAAGTTATGGCTTTCTGCCAGTCCTTCATGACGGAACTGTTCCGCCACATCGGTCCCGATACGGACGTTCCCGCTGGCGACATCGGCACCGGCGCCCGAGAAATCGGTTACATGTTCGGACAGTACAAACGTCTTACCAACACGTTCACCGGCGTTCTGACCGGTAAAGGCTTGAACTGGGGCGGATCGCTGGCTCGTAAAGAAGCTACCGGATTCGGTCTGGTTTACTATACCACCCGCATGCTTCAGGACGCGGGAACAGACTGGAACGGCAAGCGCGTTATCGTCTCCGGTTCCGGCAATGTTGCCATTTACGCCAACCAGAAAGTAACCTCGCTGGGCGGAAAAGTCGTCGCCATGTCCGACTCCAACGGATACATCGTTGACGAAAACGGCATCGACCTCGACGCCGTAAAGGAAATCAAGGAAGTTCGCCGCGGACGAATCAAGGAATACCGCGACGTTCATCCGGAAGCCGCTTACGTTGAAGGCTGCAAGGGAATCTGGACGGTTCCAGCCGACGTCGCCCTGCCCTGCGCTACTCAAAACGAAATTGACGAAGAATCCGCCAAGGCTCTCGTTCGCAACGGCGCGAAATTCGTTGCGGAAGGCGCCAACATGCCCTCTACGCCGGAAGCCATTTCCACCTTCCTGGACGCCGGCATTCCGTTCGGTCCCGCCAAGGCGGCAAACGCGGGCGGCGTTGCCACCTCCGCTTTGGAAATGTCCCAGAACTCCATGAGACTGCACTGGTCGTTCGACGAAGTCGATTCTAAACTGCACGGAATCATGAACAGCATTTACGATCAATGCACCGCTGCCGCAGAAGCCTACGGACAGAAGGGCAACCTCATGGCGGGCGCCAACATCGCCGGCTTCGTCAAAGTTGCCGACTCCATGCTTCAGCACGGCGTTGTCTGATTGAGCCTGCGCTTAAGCAACTAACAGCGCAAATTTCGAGATGTTAAAATACAACTGGCGTCAGAGAAAACTCTGGCGCCAGTTTTTTTTCGATAGATAGCAGCAACAGTTAAACTATTGCCTACTGCCAATTGCCTCTTGCCTACTTTTTATTGCCATCAAGCCACTTGGAAACCATCTCGATTTCTTTCGCGGTAAGAGAGCCTTCCGGACCGTAGCAAGGCATGCGGTCGTTTTCGTTACCGTAGAATTTCGGGGCGGCAACGTTGGTTGTCAAATCTTTCGTCCAGGCAAACGAGGCATAACCGGTCAAATCGACAGCCGGGGATTTCGGCTTGAACATACCGTTAAACTGGTGGCAGTTCGCACAGGAGAAAGTAACAGAAAAAGCGTCTTTGAATCCTTCTGGAACTCCTTCCGGAACGCCGTTGACGATTTTTCGCGGGGCTGTCAGGTTCGCTTCCGCCGTTAAGACGTCAATAATCAAATTCTTCGCCTTGACCATGTCCTGACCGTCTTCTTTATCGACTTCGTCAGAGCTTTTGAGCAGATCGTTGATGTCGTCTTCCATCTTGACAACCTCTTTAACCATCGTTCCGTTGACGAACTTGGTCTTGCCGAGATAGGCGTCTGACTTGATGGTTTTCGCGTCCAGCCAGCCGGCAATCCAGTCTCGCGTTCCGTACTTGTACAGATTCGGCGCAGACGGTTTTTCGCAAACGATGCCTTTGCCCTCGGCGTCCGTCAAACTATGGCAGGAAGCGCACTGAGCGGAATAGATTTTTGGACCTTGTATGAACCAGTCGTTTTTGACCATGAACAACGCTCCGTTGGGGTGAATTCCGCCCTTTTCTTTGATCAGTTCCGTAACGCGAAGCGCTTCCTTTTCGTCCTGTTCCCAGGCGGCTAAATAAGATTCGTCTTTAGCGTCGCGGGCGTAAGAACTGTACGTCAGCCAAACTGTAACAGCCAAAAGTCCAAGCGTCAGGCAGACGTTGAACGCGTGAAGCGCTTTGACGCGTCCGGTAAACGGCATGATGAAAAACAGGAACGCTAACGTACCGGTGATGCCGTAAATCAAAATGATTTCTGGAACGCCCTGCAGACGGAGCGTGTATTCATACAGACCTCTGAACGACCATTCCGGTCGAGCGGCTTCGAAGGCGTCCATCGGGTTGGTGGAAGCCGGAGCGCCGAGTTCCGCGCCGTACTGCATGCCCGGTTCGTTGGGAACGCCCGGCTTGACCTGTCCGAAATGGAAGACCAGCCCCAGAACGACTGCCATGAAAATCGTCCAGCCGATAGCGTTGCGGAAGCACTGACCGGGCCAGAATCGGACTTTTGGAGCGTCCGGCTTGCATGCGCCCTGACATGGACAAACGGGAACGTCGCCCAACTTGTCCTGATCTGCGGCGCGATACCAAACCCAGCCGTGAAGGAACAGCAAGACGATAAGTCCAGCGCCGAAAACGCCGATGTGCAGAGCCATAAATCGGGTCAGCGTCAAGGTCGAAAACGCCTCGCCGCCCAATGCCAGCTTGTACAGCGGTTCTCCAATAAACGGGAGAAGAAGCAGGTACTTCGTTCTGACCTGAGTTGCCGCCAGCGAGTTCTGATCCCAGCGCAGCAGGTCGCCGGTCAGGCACGCGCCCAGGGCGAAAAAGAACATGAAAATCGCCAGCCAGAAAATGACTTCTCGCGGGACTTTGTACGCACCGACGAGAATCATTTTGATGATGTAAATCAGACACGTAGCAACAAGAACCTGTGCGCTGAAGTGGTGAATTCCACGAAGCAGCCAGCCGAACGTTACGTTGTTTTGGATGTTGAACACGCTTTCCCAGGCGGAACCAGCGTTGGCAGAATAGCTTAGCCACATCACAAAACCGGTCATGACCTGAACGAAAACCGCGAACGCAATCGTGGACGACAACACGCGCAGGCAAGACCAACCTTTTGAGTACGTCTGCTTGCAGTAGTTGTCCATACAGGTTAAAAGACCGAATCGGGACTCGAGCCAATTCCAGAACGGCATAATCGCTTTGCAGAAAGCGCACGGCTCTTTGCTTTTATCGTCGTTATTATTGTTGATAGTTTTGAGTTCTTCCATGTCAGCAAATATGTTAAAGGGAATTGATGATTGGTATCAGGAGCTTCCAGCTAGAAGCTAGCAGCTAACAGCTAGCGGCTCATTATGCTTGAGCGATCTTCTCCTCGCAGCCGAACTTGAAGTTCTGGAATTTAACGAACACGTTTCCGTCTCGAACTTCCGCTTCCAGAGAGTCCATATCACGGGGGCTGATGGACGAACCGTTCTGTTTGCCGTCAAGCTGGAAAAAGGCGTTGTGACACGGGCACTTAAACTGTTTTCCCGCTGAATCGAACGCGATAAAGCAGCCGTTGTGCGGGCACAGCACGTTAAACGCGCTGACCTTGTCGCCTTCGCGGCGAAGCCAAACAGCCCCGACCGGAACGTTGGAATATTTCGTCCAGCCGTCCTGTTTGTCGGCAATAATAGCTTTCTTGACAGGCGTTCCGTCTTCCGGCAAGGACGACAGCGCGCCGAGGTTGAATTCAGGGGTTTCGCCGGCGGCGGAACCTCTCAAAATTGGATCGAAACCGCCAGAGAAAGCGGCTACCGCTCCGGGAACAACGGCGACTGCGCCAAGCCCCAAAGAGGCTATGGCGGCGCAAAAATCACGACGGGATTCGCCCATCGCTTTACAGGGGCATACTCGTGTTTCTTCCATTATGATTTGATTCAATTGAAGGTTTATATTAGTGAGTTTTTAGCTATAACTACTATTATATTATT
>JAZQDP010000351.1:0-9495 GCA_045546875.1 Thermoguttaceae bacterium
GTAATTGATTCAACCAAAAAGGTTATGGCAGTTTATCAAATCGACCTTGCCAGCGGAGCAATTAAAATATGCGCTGTTCGGAAACTTTCCTATGACATGCAAATTGAAAATTTAAATACAAAAAAACCATTGCCGAACGAAATTCGCGCGTTGCTCGAAGCTCAATAGCAGCTTGTTAGGCGTGCAATAAAAATACATCAACTCAAACCAAGGTTTAGTTATGGAAAACAGGTTATACTCAATAGACGAAGTAGCTCAGCTGATGGGTAAAACTCCAGCTGAAATCAACGAGATGCGTATGCAGGGTAAAATATACGGCATGCGATCCGGCAGCTCCTGGAAATTCAAAGGGCAAGATGTAGAAAAACTTCTTCACCCGATAGAAGAGCCTTCATACGATGAAGATTACGCTTTAGCCGGCGACAGCGGTCTGTCTTTAGACGAATCCGCATCGGACGTCATGAACGCTTCTTCACTTGATATCAATTCTACTTTAGATTCAGATTCCCCCTCCGGAGTTCAGGAAGCAAATGTTTTGGACCTCGGCGAAGACGACCTCGTCTTAGGCGAATCTGACGTTATGAGCGACGTTACCCTGAATGGAGAAAGTAGCGGAATTAACCTTTATAAACCTGAAGGCGATAGCGGTCTGTCTTTAGACGACAGCGAACTTAGCGGAAACAATTTAGACAGCGCTGGCAGCGTAGCAATGAATTCCGATTCGCTCAACGTTAATTTAGACGATTTAGTCTTGGATGACGACAGCCTGTCTATTATTGACGATGGTAAAAACTCGACTATTCCAGAAGAAGGCGAAGAATTTACGTTAACAACCACTCCTGACGATACTGAAGACGAATCGGAAACCGGTTCGCAAGTTATTGCTCTTTCCGAAAATAGCAGTGATTTCAGCGATCCGCTTATGAGCGTTGGTCCCGGAGCCATCGAAAATAACGACAACATCGGTATTGATACAACCCCAGCGGCTGGAGAACCTGGTCTGTACGGTGGCGTACTTCCGCCAGACGTTACGCCTGAACTGATCGAAGCTGCCAGAGAAATCGGTATGAAAGACAAACCATACACGGTTCTCAACATCATCAGCCTTTTCCTGTGCATTGTTATGTTGACGATGACATTGATCATGTCTGTTGACTTGGTTCGCAATATGTGGAGTTGGAATCAACCTTTCACCATCAACAGCCAATTAATGGACTGGTTGCTCAGTTACTTTAATTGATTTTCGTGCGTTCTCCAATAGTTGTTTAATTCCTTCAACGAGTTCGTACTGAAAAAACATAGCGGTTAGCTTTTGGATTTTAATTGTCAGTTTAAAAGCTAACCGCTAAAATACATCGTCCCCAAGAGACAAGAGCTTTCAAGCAATAGAGATATACAAACGATAAGCGTATCAATTCAATTAATGCTATCAGGCTCCATCGATACAAATATATTTTCGAATTGCTTTTTTCCTGTGAATTTTTCTGAATTATCTATTGCAATTATTCTGATTTTCCTGTATAATTGAAGCAGAGAGATAAATTGTTTATTATCTAAAAACCTGACCATTATACAAAACCTAAAAACATGGCCCTCAACAAACAAGATGCCCGCGCGGCAATTCTTAAACACGTTAGAACAAAAAATTACACCCCTGTTAAGGCGACTCGACTGGCGCAGCAACTTGGGTATGCCAAACATGAACTGGACGCCTTTAAACGACTTATTAAAGATATGGTTTCAGAAGGCGTTTTGCGTTATAGCGGAGGACATACCATCAAAGCGACGGAAGTCCCCTTGATGGCGAAAGCAGGTAAAACGGTTACTGGCACGTTCTTCCGTAAAGGATCTGGACGCGGAGTCGTTCGTCAAGCTGGATTAGAAAAAGTTAAAGAAAACGAAATTTCGATCAAAGGAGAAGGGCTATTAAACGCTTCTGATCGCGATACGGTTTCTGTCGTTCTGGAAGACAGAATTAACCGAAAAGGACAGCGTATTGGGCACATTGTAGATGTTCTGGAACGGAAAACGGAAAACTTCGTTGGAACGTTTAAGCTCATCGGCTCTTCTGGATACGTAGAAGTCGATGGGGGGCTTTTTGACAGACCTGTTTGGGTTGGAGATGCGCGCAGTAAAAATATCGAACCTGAAACAAAGGTCGTTATTGAAATGACGCGATTCCCTGAAGGGGAACGTCAAGGGGAGGGCGTTATTACCGAAATTCTCGGTCCACGCGGCATCCCAGAAGTTGACACCATGTCTGTTATTCGCCGTTATGAATTGCCAGACAAGTTCCCGGAAGAAGCGCTGGCGTACACCCGTTCCATTATCAATCGTTATCCGGATACAATTCCTCCAGATCGACTTGACATAACCAATACGTACATTATCACAATCGATCCGGAAGACGCACAGGATTTTGACGACGCAATCTCACTCAAACCCCTCTCTAACGGATCTGTAATTTTGGGCGTTCATATCGCGGACGTATCGTATTTTGTAGACGAGGGGTCTGTTCTGGATCAGGAAGCCCGTCTGCGCGGAAACAGCGTTTATTTGCCCGATCGAGTTATACCGATGTTGCCAGAGCAAATTTGTAACTCGATGGCGTCTCTGCAACCGAACCAAAATCGATTCTGTAAATCCGTGTTTATGGAATTCACTGCGGACGGCATTCAAACAAACGTCGATATCAAAAATACTGTTATTCGTTCCGCAGAACGACTGACGTATGAGCAAGTTGACCAGTTTTTTGAGACGGGTTCTGCCAACATTGCTCCCCAAACCAAAGAACTGCTTACCGGCGTCCGTAAACTGGCTAAAACGTTGCGTAAACGTCGCAACGAAAAGGGCTGCTTACACCTTAACTTGCCGGAGTTAAAAATCCTGTACAACACTCGCGGAGAAATAACCGGCATTCGAAAAGAGGTCAACACGGAAAGTCACAGCCTCATTGAAGAATTTATGGTATCCGCCAACGAAGCGGTTGCGGAATTCCTCACTCAACAAGGAGAAACGTTCATCCGTCGAATTCACCTTCCTCCAGTTCCCAAAAAGGTTGCGAGATTTGACCGCTTTGTATCTGAATTGGGCATTCAGGAGATTCAGGGCAAAGATCAGTATCGTATTCAGGACGTTCTGCAAAAGACGGCAGGGACTCCCTACGAATATCCTGTTCATCAGGCGGCATTGCGCGCTATGCAACGGGCTGAATACTCGCCATCGCAAGACGGGCATTTTGCCTTAGCGTCCTCATGCTATTGTCATTTTACGTCTCCTATTCGCCGTTATGCTGACCTTACCGTTCACCGGCTTTTACAAGCTATTATCACAGGAGCAAAGCCTAATCGTCACTTAGATGAAATTGGTTTTTTGGCAGAACACCTTACCGACACAGAGCAGCGCGCTGAAGATGCTGAACGCGATATTATTGCTTTGAAAATCGCTAAATACATGGAAACAAAAATCGGGCAGAATCTTACTGCCGTGATTTCAGGAGTTTCAAAATCCGGTTTATTCATCCAAGGTATTGAAATTCCTGTTGAAAGTGTGTTGTCATTATCTGTATTGCCGCCAGATGAATACTACTTTGAAGAAGACCTGCAAACCTTAACCGGTTATCGGGCAGAGAACTGCTTCCGTTTAGGCGACAAGCTCAATTTAAAAGTCGAAGGGGTTAAATACGACTCTGAGGGACCTCATGTTCAATTCAAGTTCCTCAGCGTTGCACAGCGCGTTAAACCAATTGGGGTGGATGGAGCGCCGTTGTCCCACACAGCGCAAAAAACCGGCAATCCTCGTCAATTTACACCGCTGTCAAAGAATTGGATGACGCTTTCCAAACGATCAAAACCAAAAAACAAACGAAATGTAAAATAAAACAAAGGGATAAGATAGTAGACAGTAGTTGAACATTCGTTACTACTGTCTACGTTTCATTTCTCACTCACAAACAAAGAAAGGAAACAATGGAAGTTAAACAATTACCAGAACGCAAGGACGTTAAGCCAGAAGACACATGGGATTTAACGTCATTGTTCACGTCAGACGACGCATGGGAGCAAGAATTCAAAAAGTATCAAAAGCAGGTTGCAAAAGTTGAATCGTTCAAAGGAAAACTTACTGACGCAGACGCGATTGCCGATTTGTTCAAGTTTCTCGATAAAATTGAACGTATGGGCGAACGACTTGGCAATTACGCATTCTTAAAAACCGCTCAAGACGCCGGAGACAGCGATGCGATGGATCGTCAAGGCAGGTTTATTTCCGTGGCTGTGAAAGCTGATACTTTAACCAGTTTTATTGAGCCGGAAATTCTGTCTCTCTCCGCAGCAAAATTCAAGTCTATTGTTTCAAACCCAAAACTTAAAAAGTACGCAATCGTTCTTAATCGTATTTGGCGCTATAAGCCGCACACGCTGTCGCAATCAGAGGAAAAGCTGTTAGCGATGCAAGGCGAAATGGCGCAAAGCGCCAGCAAAATCTTCGATCAGCTTACAGACGTTGACATGCGTTTTGGCGTCATTAAAGACCATACCGGTCAAAAAATTGAGTTGTCTCACGCCACGTTTAGCGCTTTGTTGCACGGACCCAAACGAGCTGTTCGAAAACAGGCGTTCGAGCAGTATTACAAAGCATTTGAAGATCACGCTCATACGATTGCAGCAACCCTGGAAGCGTCCATTCAAAAAGACGTTTATTATGCCAAAGCGAAAAAATTCTCTTCCGCCAGAGAAATGGCTCTCTTTGACGAGTTTATCCCGGTTTCCGTTTTCGATTCCTTGGTAAACTCTGTTACCACTCATTTGCCAATGTTGTACAAGTATTATTCAATTCGCCAGCGAGCCATGAAATTGCCTGACTTGCACATGTACGACACCTACGTCCCAATCGTTCAGGGATTAGACGTACAACGAACTTGGGAACAGGCGGTAGATTTAGTTTTGCAGGCGGTTTCCCCGCTGGGAGATGAGTACGTTTCCATCATCAAGCGAGGCTTAACAGTCGAACGTTGGTGTGATAAATACGAGAATCGCGGTAAAAGTTCTGGAGCTTTTTCCTGCGGCGCGTATGACGGGTTCCCATACATTCTAATGAACTATCAGCCCTCCGTTCTCGACCATGTTTTTACATTGGCGCACGAAGGTGGACATTCCATGCACTCGTATTATTCTAGTCATACCCAGCCGTTTACGTACCACGACTATGAACTGTTTGTGGCTGAAGTTGCCAGTACGTTTAACGAACAGCTTTTACACCACCTGCTTTTCTCTCAGGCAAAAGACAACAAAAAACTCAAGGCGTACCTCATCAACCGTCAAATTGACGCGATGAAAGCCACTATTTTCCGCCAAACAATGTTTGCGGAATTTGAACGCGTTGCCCATGCCGCAGCAGAAGACGGGCAGTCGCTCACCCTGGAACTGTTCAGAAAGATTTATCGTACGCTGTTGGATAAATATTTTGGTCCGGACTTTGTCGTTGACGATGCGTTGGAACTTGAGTGTTTGCGTATTCCGCATTTCTATCGCGCGTTTTACGTTTATAAATACGCAACCGGCATGTCGGCTGCAATAGCTCTTTCCAATCGCGTTTTAAACGGCGGCGTTAAAGAACGTAACGATTATCTCGGATTCCTCAAAGGAGGTTCGAGTAAGGAACCGTTGGAATTGTTAAAAGGAGCTGGCGTTGACATGTCGACATCAGCGCCGGTCGATTCCGCCATGGAGTATTTCGCCTCATTGGTTGACGAACTTGATGAATTGACAAAATGATTCATCAAAACTCTTTAGATGTAAAGAACTGGCAAATTATCATTAAAAACAATGCGATCACTGGGTTAAAATTCTTATTTTCTCCCAAGGATCGCATTGAATCTGCTCAGAATCTTCCTTTGCTATGCAAAGAATTACATCAAAAAGCAAAGCAGGAGTTGGAAGAATACTTTGCAGGTCAGCGTAAAACGTTTGATCTGCCTTTGTTGCCGCAAGGAACCGCTTTTCAACTCAAGGTCTGGAAACAATTACAGAAAATTCCATACGGGCAAACCGTTTCATATAAAGATATTGCCATGAAAATTGGGAACGCTAATGCCGCAAGAGCTGTTGGGCAAGCATGCAACGCCAATCCAATACCTATTTTTATACCCTGTCATCGCGTTGTTGGCGCTAACAATTCTCTGACGGGTTTTGCTCTCGGGCTTGATATAAAAAAAGCGTTATTAGAAATGGAGCAGGGTGATACTACTTTGTTTTCGTTATAATTTCAATTGTTCTTTCTACAATTGTTTGAAATTCCTGACGTTTTACATCGTCTCCCACAGATTCGGACAGTAAAACACTGATTTCCCGCAATGACTTTTCGTTTAATAAATCGGGATTACTGAGTAAATTAGCAAACGAATTAACGGCAAGAGCAAATTGAATATTTTTATTATTGTCTGATTCTGACTTATCATCAGTTTTTGCAACACTTTGAGGCGTTAAAAGATTAAAATAAGCCAACAATTGATCAATCTTAATCTCCTCTGGACTGGGAAGCCGCCCTTGTTCGAGAACGCGCTGTCGAAGAACCCAATATGAATCCAAATCAGACGTTTGTAAATCATTTCTGTTTTGCATTTCTTTTTTATAAACAGCAGCATTAAGGGCTTTACGTTCTTTTTGAATTTCAAGCCGCTTATTCATCTGATCAACCACCATTTCACCATAAGTGGAATCTGGAAGCAATTCCTCTTTCATCGGAGGAGTCTCTCCTTTGATGGGAGCCATGCCACTGGTTGTCTTCTGACTGGGAACATTAAAAATAGCGTTTCTTACAGAATAAACTCCGCCGACTTTACTTGCTTCTTTTGCTTTGAGGGAGTTTTCAGAATCGAGACAAATTTTTGCATTAAAGGTTTCTTCAGCAATTAGGGCATCTTCTGTGTTGAGAGATTCTTCTGCATTGGGGACTTCTTCAACAACTGTAGCTTCTCCAGCATTCACGTTATCCTCAAATGAAATAGAAGCTCTTTCTTCAACTCTTTGTTTCTCTTCCAACAATGCATCTTCTTCCAATGGCGTTTCCGATTCAGATTTTAACACAGATTCTTCTGTTACCGCGGGAGCGAAAAAATTCAACTTACAATCGTCGGCAACGTCAAGACGCATTTGCGGATTTGCTGAACTAATATCCTTCATCGCTATCGTAGCTGATTTATCATTATTGATAAACAGGGGATAAAGAACAGCGCCAACTACCGCAATCAACGCCAACGCCGCTACGCTAAACGCCATCCGACGCCCGAGCCAATGCTTGGATTCGTTATATGGTTTCACAGCATCTTCAGTAACAACCTTGTCCAACATAAGTTGCGTCATTGCAAAGGCAGACGTCAATTTATCGTCTATCTGACGAATTTTATTGACTTTATTCATCAATTCTGGACGTTTGCTGAGTTCCTGTTCAACAAATACAACTTCTTCTGGAGTAAGTTCCCCCAAAGCATATAAAACCAGCAGTTCCTCTGTATTAAAATTATCGTTTTCCATGGCTGGACTAACTCTTTCTAAATAATCCCCTCTAACTCGGTTGACAGTTGGGCGATAGTTTCAGATAAAATTCTGCGTACATTACCGTACGACAATCCAACTATTTCGGCAATGTCTTTAGCCTTCATTTTTTCATCGTATCTCAAATGCAATATTTCCTGTTTGAGGGCAGGGAGTTGATTGATTTTTTTATGTAAAATAGCAAACGTCTCAGCATCTTGAACGCTTTGATGAGGTAACGGCTCTGACTGGAACAGATTGCGATAAGCTATCACAACAATGCTGTTTTCGTCTGCAGTTACCCTCGCGTGCAGTTTCTTTCGCCGATTTTGATCTATAATGTAATTCCTTGCCATTCGATAAAGGTAATTACGCAACTGATCGCCCAGATACGTTTTACCTGAACGAATGTACCGTAAACACACCTCTTGAGCCACATCCTCTCCATCGTCTCGAGACCCGGTTACACGAGTCGCATAGCGAAGAATATGGTCATAATATGGGAAGGAATCGCTTGTTAATTGCGCCATAGCTATTCTTAAAACATGTCTCAATTCGCAATGTTCTATATATAATTACGTATGAGATTACCAAATGTTATTTATTTTATAATTATACTATAAAGTTAGAAATTTCCCAATCCCAATATTCGTTAAATTTGTAATATAAACTGATTTAAGGTTCACGCGACAAGTTGGCGCCTAATACCATTTCATACGTACAATCCATTTACGGATTTTGTAGGGATGAGATGCATAAGTTCCCGACAAATCGCAGGTTTTTCACAGATTAATTTATTAAAGATAGGCATAAAAAAACGGCAACACAAGGATATTGCGTTGCCGAATGTATTTCTCAAACTAACATCCATACATCAATCCGTACAGAATATGCAATCTGATAAGTCGACAGCCGTGTTTACAGGGAAATTGAAATGCCAAATCGCGGGTCATTATAGTAAATGCCGGTTCTGGGATAGTAATACCCTGGGGTATACAGTGGAGCTGGAGGCGGCAGTGGAACGCCCACAACAGGTCGCGGCGGCGGTGGCGGAACTGGACGATAGTAACGCGGGGGCGGCGGGGCTGGGCGATAATGATGGTGGGGCGGTGGTGGGACTGGACGATGATGAGGCGCTGGAGCGGGACCGCGACGATAACCGGGCTGCGCCATTGCTGAACTGCAAAGAGCAATGCTCAAGCAGACAACAATCATTGCAACAATAAATTTTTTCATAATGTTTGTCTCCTTGTATTGTTATGTGGTAAAGCCATACAATTAGCTTAAAACAAAACTCAAAATACATACGTTTTATACTCTATTTGAAAGGCCAATCGGCGCCAAGCGCATCCTTTTGAATTTGAGTCAGCTGCTGACATCCCTTTTCCGCCAAGTTCAGCAATTCATTGAGCTGTTCTCTATCAAAAAGAGCATGCTCGCCGGTTCCTTGCACTTCGATAAATTTCCCAGCGCCAGTCATGGCAACATTCATATCAACCTCTGCACTCACGTCTTCCTGATAACACAGGTCCAACATCGGCAATCCAGAGATCAGCCCAACGCTAACTGCTGCAACAGAATCCGTCAGAGGATAATCAGCCAAATCTGGAATGGTTGCTAATGCGTCCATTAACGCGATTGCCGCGCCAGTAATGGAAAGGGTTCTGGTTCCTCCATCCGCTTGTAAAACATCGCAATCCAAGGTAATTAACCGAGCGCCAAGAGCCTCTCGCTTAAGCGTTGCGCGTAACGAACGCCCAATAAGACGCTGAATCTCGGCGCTGCGACCATCTATATGACCGTCTCGATCGCGTTTTTTACGAGTCAGAGTGCTGCCAGGAAGCATGCTATACTCTGCCGTTACCCAGCCTTTGCCTTCTTCTGGCTTAATCCAACCAGGTAAATCCGCAGCAATACTAGCCGTACAAAGGACTACCGTATCTCCCGCGCTAATCAAAACGCT
>JAZQDP010000352.1:0-3925 GCA_045546875.1 Thermoguttaceae bacterium
GTACAAAAACAGTCAAGAAATCCTTCGTCCCGGCGGCGTGGCAACAATGACGTTAGCAAAAGAAGAAGATGAGCTTCGCCCTGCCGTGCCTGTTTCCTCAGTTATGTTTGACGGTACAACCCACGCTGTTTATATTGTCGGCGCAAACAACCTTATTGAACGTCGCCGCGTTGAACTTGGACCTCTTGACGGCGATTGGCAAATTATTAACGTTGGCGTCAAAGCGGGAGAAACCGTTGTTTCCGAAGGTACGCATAAGATTACCCTGCGTCCCGGACCAGACGGTAAACCATTGCCGTTCCCCGTTGAGCCAGTTTGGAGAAACTACAATGCCGCTCCTTCAATGTCTGTTCCTGGCGTCAATCTTGATCCCGCTATCAATGGAGGGGCAAAATAAATGATTTCAAAATTCTTTATTAACCGTCCGAAATTCGCCATTGTTATCAGCATTTTGATGATTTTGGCAGGATGTTTGGCAATTCCGAATTTACCGATTGCCGAGTATCCGGAAGTCGCCCCGCCACAGGTAACAGTACGCGCTACGTACGTCGGCGCCAGTTCCGAGGTTATTGCCGACACGGTCGCGGCTCCAATCGAATCGCAGGTCAACGGCGTTGAGAACTTACTGTACTATTCGTCAACGTCCACCAACAGCGGTTCCTACCAACTCAACTTGACGTTTGCCTACGGAACAAACTCCGACATGGCTCAGGTCAACGTTCAAAACGCCGTTAAATTGGCGGAACCGGTTTTACCGCAAGAGGTTCGAACCCGTGGTATCGTTACCACCAAGCAGTCAACCGATATTTTGGGCATGTTCTCCTTTACGGCAGACGAAGGCAAAATGAGTTTGCGCGAATTGGCAAACTACGTCAAAATGAACGTCAAAGACGAAGTCGCTCGCGTCGACGGCGTGAGTTACGTTCAAGTGTTTACTCAAGACGACTACAGTATGCGAATCTGGTTGGACTCGTTACGCATGTCCGCCATTGGCGTTTCGCCCCAGGAAGTGTCTCAGGCGATTATGAGTCAAAACCAGCAAGCCGCTGCGGGGTCAGTCGGTGTTGAACGATCAAACGATTTGATGCAGTACAAAATCAACGTTCATGGGCGACTCAATGACCCGGAAGAATATAAAAATATTATTGTCCGTTCAGACGGCAAGGGCAACGTCATTCGACTCGGAGACATCGCAACGGTAGAATTGGGGTCAGAAGGGTATTCTTCTTCTGCCAGAACAAATGGCAAACCCTCTGTTGCACTGGCTGTTTTCCGATTGGATAAAGCCAACGCCTTGGACACAATTCTTCGAATTAGAAATAAACTAGAAGAATTAAGCGTTCGTTTTCCCGATGGCGTACATTATTTCCAAGAATACGACCCGACGAAATTTATTAGGATTTCATTAAACGAAATTGTCGAAACATTGATTATCGCCTTGATTTTGGTCGTTGTCGTAACCTATCTGTTTTTGCAGAACTGGCGTGCAACATTGATTCCCGCTATTGCCATTCCGGTGTCGTTAATGGGAACGTTCCCCTGTCTGTTGGCGTTGAATTTTAGCATCAATACGCTAACAATGTTCGGCTTAATTCTGGTTATTGGCTCCTTGGTAGACGATGCCATCGTTGTTGTCGAAAACGTGATGACGCACCTTGACCGAGGGGAATCGCCCTACGAAGGCACGATTCAAGCCATGAACGAGATTACCGGACCGGTTATTGCCACGACCTTGGTTACGTTGGCGATTTATGTCCCGATTTGCTTTTATGGCGGTATGGTAGGGCAGATTTACCTTCAGTTTGCCGTTACGATGTGTATAGCCTTGTGCTTATCGACGGTCAACGCGCTAACGCTCTCCCCTGCCCTGTGCGTTTTAATCCTTCACAAACAGGATAAGGTCTTGCCGATTTTTGCGCCATTCAATTTGGCGTTAAACGCGTTCAAAGGCATATTCCTGTTGATTACAGGTTTTTTGACAAGATTCATCGCTGTCGCAATTGCTTTATTTGTTTTAGTGTTATTGGGCAACTACTGGTACTACAACCATACAGAATCATCGTTATTGCCTCAGGAAGACAAAGGGGCTATTCTGGTTCATATTGAACTCCCGCCGGGGTCAAGTTTAGTCAGAACGGAAAAGGTTATGGACGAATTCCAGAAACGCGTTAAAGCCATTGATGGCGTTAAGAATATTATCGCGGTATCCGGATTTAGTTTTGTTGCCGGTCAGGGCGAGAACTATGGTTTGGCAATTGTTAGCTTGGACGACTGGAGCAAACGAAAAACGCCAGATTTATCAGTTGAATCAATCCAATCAAAGGCAACAAACGAATTGGCTCAAATTCCAGAAGCCAGCGGTATGCTTTTTGTTCCACCGCCAATTATGGGGTTAGGACTTTCCGCCGGCGTTTCGTTTAACTTGTGCGCCAGCGGCAGTAACGTTACTGCCGCCGACTTGTCTTTGCAAAGCAAATACTTTATGGGCGCGCTTAATAATAAAGATGTATTCCCACAATGCAAATTCGGGTTTACAACGTACAATGCAGACACGCCACAGCTGACGTTGGAAATTGACCGCGTCAAGGCGGAAATGTTGGGCGTTCCGATTTCAACCCTCTTTTCAACGTTGCAGTCTAAACTGGCATCCTTCTACGTCAACGACTTCAACATTGGCGGATACACCTTTAAGGTTCAAATTCAGTCCGTCGGTTCAGAACGCGCTATTTTAGACGACATCAACAACCTAAGCGTCTCTAACGTCAGAGGCGAAACCGTTCCCTTCAGTTCTTTAGGCACGGTTAAATATACCGTCGGCCCGCAGCGTATTATGCGATTTAACCAGCAGATGTGCGCCGACTTCAAAACGGAAATGTTGCCTGGCAGAAGCACCGGCGAACTAATGGAAGCGTTAGACAAATACCCCTTGCCACAAGGTTATCATATCGAATACGTCGATATGAGTTACCAAGAGCGTCAAAATGAAGGAAAAATCGGTTTGCTGATTGCCTTGGCGTTGACGTTCGGCTACTTGTTCCTTGTAGCTCAGTACGAGTCGTGGACGATCCCGATGCCGGTTATGCTTTCAACCGCCGTTGCGACGTTGGGCGCCTTTATCGGCTTGAGAATCTGGGGATACCCGTTGAGTATTTACGCCCAGTTGGGGTTGATCATGTTAATCGGTTTGGCAAGTAAAAACGCTATTTTGATGGTAGAATTTGCCAAAGAACAGCGAGCAAGGGGCAAATCGATTTACGAATCAGCGGTAACGGCAGCCAGTATGCGATTCCGCGCCGTTTTGATGACAGCGTGGTCGTTTATTTTGGGCGTATGGCCCTTGGTCATCGCCTCCGGCGCTGGTTCCGCCAGTCGACGCGCTATTGGCGTTACCACGTTCTCCGGAATGCTTTTGGCGACCATCGTCGGAATCGCGTTTATTCCACCTCTGTACGCGATGTGCCAAGGAACGCGAGAATTCTTCCAGAGCATCTTCTCGCGCAAAGCGGTTGACAATTCCCAACCGCCGCAGAACTTTATGTAATAGTTTTACTTGACGTGAATTTTAAACAGAAACGAGACGTTTTTACGAACGTCTCGTTTTTTATTTTGAACGCCGAGGACGCGAACTCTGCGTTCAAAATAAAAACTACCTGCTTTCGCAACCAAAATTTAAACGCTACCAGAGGCAATTTCTAATTTTCCTCCTCTATTGCAATAATTTTAATTCTGTGTACAATAAATATAGCTAATTGCGAGAGGGAAAACTCAATCTATTCCCTACTGCCAACTGCCTATTAAATCAGAATGGACATTCAACGAGAGAGAATTCAAGACGATTTGCGCGGCGTGATCGACGGGACGGTCGAATGTAACGATCCCATTACAACGTTGTACTCAACAGACGGAAGCGTTTACCAAATGAAGT
>JAZQDP010000353.1:0-5307 GCA_045546875.1 Thermoguttaceae bacterium
TTCTGTTTTCTCAAAATAACATCTCCGCCCGAGAAGCGATGGCAATTCATCTGGAATGCGTTGGTTCTCTGATAGAATCTAACAGCGGACGGTCTTCCCGTCACGTTATCGCTCGCGCTGACGAATTGATTATAGAACTGCTCCTCCATCTGAGTGAACAGTATCAGCAAAAGAGTTGCCAGAAATAACGGGGCTTTCCAAAAAATATTTTCTTTCTTTATTCGCCGAAAATCCGTTCCAATCGTTCTTTCGAGGCGTTAAAGTCGTACTGATCGTCTACATTTTGCTGAAGAAAATCTAACATAGCAGGACGAAGCCGAATCGCATCGTCAACCATCGGATTCGTTCCATGTTTATATGCGCCAATAGAAATCAGATCTTCAGAATCTGTATAAGCGGCTAATGCCTGACGAAACATTTTTGCAGCGCGGCGCAGTTTTGAGTCTGCCAGTTCGTTTGCCAGTCGACTAACGCTTTTCAAGATGTCAATTGCAGGGAACCGCCCTGATTGTGCAATCTTCCTCGAAAGCCACACATGACCATCCAATAACCCTCGCACGGTATCAGCAACCGGTTCGTTTTCGTCGTCGCCTTCAACCAGAACCGTATAAAAAGCGGTAATTGACCCTCTTTCCGTTCTTCCTGCGCGTTCCAGCAGAGGAGCCATCGCGGCAAATACGCTTGGAGGATATCCGCGCGCCGCCGCTGGTTCACCTGCCGCTAAACCGACCTCGCGTTTCGCTTGGGCAAATCGGGTTAAAGAATCCATTAGCAACAAAACGTCTTTTCCTTGATCCCGAAAATATTCAGCAATTGCTGTCGCGGTATAGCAGGACAGGGCGCGTTTAATTGCCGGCTCATCTGACGTAGACACGACGATAACGCTTTTCGCCAAACCTTCAGCGCCAAGGTTTGAATCGATAAACTCGTTAAGTTCTCGACCTCGTTCGCCAACCAAACCAATTACGATTACATCCGCCTTGGAGTACCGCGCCATCATGCCTAAGAGCGTACTTTTCCCAACGCCTGATCCAGCAAAAATCCCTAATCGCTGACCCCGACCGCAAGTCAACAATGAGTCTATCGCCCGAACTCCTGTTGAAAATACCCGGTCTATTCTGGGACGTTTACGCGCTTGCGGAGCTGATGTAATAAACGGAATGCGTTGAGGCAAAATCAATTCCGGTCCATCGTCAACCGGTGCACCAAGAGCGTCTACAATTCGTCCAAGAAGAGCGTCGCCAATTTTCAATTTGGGTTCTGAACGAATTAACCGTATAGAATTACCGCTCCGTACGCCGGTAAGAGAATCGTATGGACTTAAAAGAGTTTGATTGTCTTTAAATCCTATCGCCTGAGCGTAAATAGACTTCATACCGGGACGAACGATTTCCGCAACTGCCCCAACAGGAACAGGAAACCCTTCTGCAATAACCGTCTGACCAACCGTCTGAACAACAGTTCCGGTTAAAGCCATCGGGTTAATTTCGTCAAGCTGGTTTATATACGATTGGATGTTGTTCATGGATAGTAGCGAATTGCAAGTTTTTCTAAAGTCCTCGATGGGGAAATCTAACGGTCGATTGCTTTTTACGTAAGCTCTTCTGCAATTCGTTCCAGCTGAGATTTAATTTGCATATCGATTTCTCCCATAGGCGTTTCAACCAGACTATCTCCCGGCTGAAGGGACTCATCGGCAACAATTTCTGTCTGTCCAACCCGCTGGAATCGTTCGGTCAATGCGTTTACCTCTGGCAGCAAAACGCTATAATCTTCTTTCGCTAAGCGAATTCGAATTTTATGCGCTTTAACAGTCAGTTCCAAAGCCTCGCGCAACGCAGGAAGGATTGTCTTCGGGTCAACATTAACTTTAGCTCGAACTATCTTTTCTGCAATGGCAATGGCAAGCTGTATCCCAGCCGACTCCCATTGCGAAACCCACTGCTGTCCTTTAGCTTCCAACTGGTCTAGAGCCGTGTCGATTGCAGGAAACGCTTGATCAAGCCGTTCGTCCAGATACTTTTTCAGAGTGGAATCGGATTCTGCCTGCGCCTGCGCCAATCCCTGTTCAAATCCGCTGTTATACCCGGACTTTTGGGCTTTATCATAGATGGCTTGCGCCTCCTGACGCATGGCGGTCGTTTCCTGCTGAACCTGATCAATCTTCTGTTGCCGCCAATTTTCCAAATCTGTCTGAGTCTTCTGTTGAATCTCCTGAGCTGACTGACGGACTTTATTTAAATATGCGTCAGCTTTCTGCTGAAGATCTTCAAACTGAAACGCCTCAGTAGCCTCGCTGGACGCTGAATCGCTAGAATTAGGTCGTATTATCATAATCGAAACTATACCTCATTTAACGATGCAAGTCAAGAGGAAATCGATGGCAATAAGCTATACGGGCAATAAGCTATACGCCAGCCAACCGCAACCTGCGTAAATACCCCGCCGTCCCGCTTGACTTTTTCTCTTCTTTCCGGTAAAATATAAACATCATGGAAACATTAGATCTGAATCACGAATCGCTCAATCCCGCTCAGCTTGAGGCGGTAAACCATATCGACGGACCGATGTTGGTTCTGGCGGGACCCGGTTCCGGCAAAACGCGGGTGGTTACCCATAGAATCGCCAATCTTATTGCGCACGGGGTTTTGCCCCGCAACATTCTCGCCATGACGTTTACCAATAAAGCGGCAGACGAGATGAAAAATCGGGTTGAACAACTTGTTCCGACCGCGGGTCGTAAACTTTGGGTCAGTACGTTTCATAAATTCTGCGCCTGGCAGATACGTCAGCACGGGGAAATCGTCGGTCTGAAAGACAACTACACCATCTACGACACAACCGATTCCAAGCGGCTGTTCAAGATGGTTCTCGATCGGCTCAAGCCGGAATACAAGTTCACTCCGGCGGGATTGATAAACGAAATCAGCCGGTTAAAAAGCCAGATGATTCTGCCGGAGGATTTCAACCCCTCGCCGCGCAACGGGCGTCAATGCGCTCTGAAACAGATTTACGAGGAGTATCAATCGGCTCTGCTTGCCGCCAACGCCGTCGACTTTGACGACATGCTCATTCATACCGTTACCATGCTCAAAAAGGACGAAGAACTCCGCGCGGAGCTGGACGCCCGATACCGGTACGTGCTGGTCGACGAGTACCAAGACACCAACGCGATTCAGTACGAAATCGTCAAGCTGCTCAATCGGGACTACCAAAACATTCAGGTTACCGGCGACCCTGACCAGTCCATTTACGGCTGGCGCGGCGCGGAAATTCGCAACATTCTCGACTTCGAGAAGGACTACCCCAACGTCAAAACGGTGCGTTTGGAAAAGAACTATCGATCCACGCCAGAGATTTTGCACGTCGCGGACGAGCTGATTGTCAACAACCGACAGCGCAAGCAGAAAACGCTCTTTACAGACAACAAATCCGGCGCCCCGGTTCATCTGGTATGCCTTGACGACGAATACGACGAAGCGGAATTCGTCGCGAAAAAGGTGGAGCTGCTAGTCAAGTCCGGGCTGGCGCAGCCCAACGACATCGCCGTCTTTTACCGAACCAACGCCCAGTCCAGACCGTTTGAAGAGAAGTTCAACATCTACAATCTGCCGTACATTTTGGTCAACGCGGTGGAGTTCTTTCAGAGAAAAGAAATCAAAGACGTCATGGCGTACCTGCGGCTTCTGTCCAACCCGATGGACGACGTTTCGTTTGTCAGAATCGTCAACTGCCCGGCGCGGGGCATCGGCGACGCTTCGGTAGAAAAACTCGCTGACTACGCCCGGCAGCAGGGGATTCCGCTCCTTCAGGCAGCGTGGGAAGTCGAACAAGTCCCAACAATCAGAGGGAAATCTAAGGCGGCGATTCAGGACTTTATCCGAATCATGAACTCCATTTTCGAGCTGACCGGGACGAAACTTCAGCCGCTGGTCGAGCAGATTCTTGACCTGTCCGGATACCGCGCTCAGTACGCGGACTCGAAAGACGAAGACGACATCAACCGTCTGGCGAACGTAGACGAATTTCTCAACGTCGCCAGCGCCTTCGACGAACGTCACGCCGACGACGAGAACATGATTAACCCGCTAACCGTCTTTCTGGAAGAGACGGCGTTGGTGGCGGACTCCGACAAGCTCAACTCCGGCGCCAGCTGCGTTTCCCTCATGACAATCCATTCCGCCAAAGGACTGGAGTTCCCGTACGTGTTTGTCGTTGGTCTGGAAGACGGGCTTCTGCCGCACAAACGGTCGCTGGAATCGCCGGACGAAAACGACCTGGAAGAAGAACGGCGTTTGCTGTTTGTCGCCATTACGCGAGCGAAAAAAGAGCTGTTTCTCACGCACGCCGCCCGACGTCGAATGGGCGGATATTTTCAAGCCTCGCCGCCGAGCCAGTTTCTTATGGAACTGCCCCGTGACGAAATGGACGCTCCGTCTCTGAAAAAAGAATCGTACTATCAGGACGAGCCGGACATAGACGACGAAGAACTCAACGACTATCCCGACGATTTCCCAGACCGAATCCCAACGGGCAAGAAACGCTGGAACTCCTGGCGAAAAAAGAAACCGTCCGGGAACTCAGACGGTTTCTGTGACGAAATTACCGACACCCGCTTTACGGACGAATGGTAACGGCGAGGCGTTTCTTAGAAGTTTCTCGGAATCTCGTAGCCCTTGGTTTCCTTGCGGGAGAAGAAGGTCGCCGCCTGGTCGTCGCCGACAATCGTTTCGGTCTTCGGATCCCATTTGACTTCCCGATTGAGACGAGCCGCGATGCCGCACATGTGGCAGGCGTTCATAGCCTGGACATGAGAAACGACGTCGGAAACGCACGTTCCGCCCTCACGGACGCAGCGGATAAAGTTCTCTTTGTGTCCTTCCATCGGTTTGCCGTGGAACAGTTCCCGATAATCGTCTTCGGTAAATGCATCGCGCGGAAGCTCTTCACCCGGCTTGCCCTTGCAGCGGCCGCGTCTGACGTGGAAGCGTCCCTTGGTTCCTTCAAACAAAATGCCGTTGCCGTCTGGCGAATGGCTCACGACGTGCATTTCAATCCCGTTGTCGAACATACACTTGATGTCGAACCGGTCGCTGGTGTTGTAACGGTTGTCAACAGTCGGATAGCCGTCTTTGAATTCCACCGGATGATGAGCGTTTGTGCCGTCGAAAGAAATCGGACCGGTTCCCGGGGTCTGGAGATTCAAAGCCCACAGAGCGCAGTCGATGTGGTGAGCGCCCCAGTCGGTGAACTTGCCGCCGGAGTATTCGTACCACCAACGGAACTCGTAATGGCAGCGGGTTTGCC
>JAZQDP010000354.1:0-2797 GCA_045546875.1 Thermoguttaceae bacterium
CACTGCGTTCGCTCCATTACCGCCTTCCATTTTTGGGTTATCCGTTAAATTTGTTGAAAAATTTTAGAAAAAAGTCTGACAGCGCTATAGACAAAGTTCGAGAAGTGAGTAAAATAAAGATATAATCGAAAATATTTTATCGATTCCCCCCCTTTGAGTATCCGTTATGAAAAACGCCTCCATGCAAAATTTCGAACGCTGCGTCCTGGTTAGCGGGCTGATTTCTCTGCCTGCCTGGGACGAACTATGGGCGGCGTATCTCAGCTCTCACAATATTCTCCGTTCTATGGAGAGTGAAGTTTTCCCGGAAAACTTTTCCCATTATATTGTCGAGCAAGGCGTACTCAACGACTGGCAGGTTCAACAGCTTTTAGCCGGTCATACGAAATTTAATCTTGGATCATATCAAATTGTCAATTCATTAGGACAAGGCGGTATGGGGCAGGTTTTTTTGGCTAAGCATAGCGTAACTCAACAGGAAGCGGCTGTTAAGGTTCTTCCCAGAGACAAATGCGCCCCGGAAGCGATTAAAAATTTCCAGTACGAAATCAAAGTTCTGTCGTCATTGCATCATCCGAATATTGTCGGAGCTTTAGACGCAGGAGAAGATGGTGGAGTTTGCTATCTGGTTTGCGAATATGTGCCGGGGCAAAACCTCCGCAAACTCATTCGCAATGGTCGTCCGTTAACGATGAAGTCTGCAGCCAGCATTCTTTCTCAAGCGGCTATGGCGCTACAATACACGCATGAACTTGGATATGTTCATCGAGATATCAAGCCGGGCAATATTCTTGTAACACCCAATGGCGTTGCAAAACTGACGGACTTTGGTCTAACGACGCAAATCGGCGGTAAAAACGATCCCCGCGCCGGGAAAATCGTTGGTACGGCAGATTATCTTTCTCCCGATCAGGTTAAATGCCCTACCAATCCTGTTCCGCTTTGGGATATCTATTCATTTGGATGTTCGCTGTACTATATTGTAACAGGGAAAGTCCCGTTTCCCGGCGGCACGACGATGGAAAAGGCGCGCGCTCACATAGACCTCTTGCCGCTTGATCCCCGTTTGCTCAATCCTACTTTAAGCGAAGATTTTGTCAACGTCATTGCAGACATGATGGCGAAAGATCCAGACAAGCGTATTCAGTCTGCCTACGCTGTTATGGAACGATTGTCAAAGTGGTCGCCGCCTACGCCGTGCGATATAGAAATGGTAGACGGCGCGGTTCTGATGGCAGCTCAAAAACGAAAGCAACCTGTTACAAATCAGGTTTCTGTCAATGCTATCATGAACGCAGGGGCAAATGCTGCGCCTATAATTTTAAGAAAAGAAGATAAGCTGGACTTTGATTTCCTGACAAAAAAACGCTCTTCTGAGAATAAAACTCCTGTCGGAAAGGATACGATTGTTACCCGACATCCGGCATTTTCAGAATCAGAAGATCTTATGTCCGTTCAGATGTCAAAGCAGATAGAAGAGTATGGTAATCGAGTAAATACGCACGATGTACTTTTCCCTGCCATCACACTGTTTGGAATAGTTCCGGTTACGATTATGATTCTTACGTGGCTGGTTCATTCGATTATTATGTAATGGAAAAACCTGTTGTAATTATTAGTCAGTGTTTAACTGGAGCTGTTTGTCGTTGGGATGCGCTGCAACTTGACGGCAGCTTGTATCAATCGCTTTGCAGTTCTTTTACGCTTATTCCTTTTTGTCCAGAATTGGCTTTAGGTCTTGGTTGCCCGCGTCCAACAATTCGATTGATTCGGAAATCGTTCAAATCTTCGATTCCCGATAATATTGAATTAGTGCAGCCGAAAACAGAAAAAATTCTTACAAAGGAAATGGATGCGTTATGTGAAAGGTTTCTCCTTGACAATCCCGCTGACGGCTATATTCTTAAATATAAATCCCCATCTTGTGGCATAACCAATGTCAAAGTATATATGGATGCTGATTCTAAAGATGTGTGCGGGTTTGAGTCCGGTCGATTTGCCGCTGCTGTTAAGCGCTTGTTTCCATCCGCTCCGATAATTGACGATTTTCGTATAGCTCAACCTAAAATATTAAAAATATTTACAGAAAAAATATGCTGCCACAGAGCATATAAAGGTAAAAAATAAAATTTTTAGTTAATTTCCCGTAACTTTTTTTGTGGGAATTTGGTATAAACAGATGTAAGGGCGAACGACGAATGTAGCCGCTCTCGCTTACTTTATAGTAAATAGCGCCTTTGGTAGATAACAATTTACAAACTGACGTTCAGCTGGTCCAACTAACGCTGTCAGGCGACAGAGCGAGTTTTAACGAACTTATGCGTCGACATCAAACTCGTCTATTGGCATTTTTGCAACAGATGAGTGGGTTAGAACAATCGAAAGTTGAAGATTTAGTTCAGGAAACGTTTATTAAAGCATACGTTAATCTGGAAAATTTCGATTATTCGAAGTATAACTCAGATAAAGCTTTTGGAACTTGGCTTTTTACTATTGGTCGCAGGCTTTTACTAAATGAACTGCGAAAAAGTAATCGAGACAAGCTGGTTTTCTTTTCTGCGTCTCAAACGACAGAAACCCAAAACAATAATATTCCAGACAATTCAGAATCCTTTGAACGCTCTTATGAACAGTCAGAGGAACAAAAATATCTCTGGAGTAAAATTCGTTGCGTTCTTACAGAACCGCAATGGGCAGCTTTGTGGCTTCAGTATGTTGAAGATTATTCAATAGAAGAAATAGCCAAAGCGTTAAATAAAAAAAAACAGGGTGTAAAAGCCCTTATCCATCGAGGAAA
>JAZQDP010000355.1:0-5844 GCA_045546875.1 Thermoguttaceae bacterium
GTTTATATATTCCTTTACCTATTTTAAACACAATTTCAAAAAAATCAAGATTTTTGATTCGAAAAAATATAAATTTTTTTGAAAAAAACGATAGATAATATTCTAATCGTCAAGTTAAGAGTGAGAACCATTAGCTATTGATTCCCACTTTATACCTCTACATATATAACTCATAATTTAAAAATGTTAAGAGAAAAACAGGAAATTTTTTAACTTTTTCTTTTAAACCAACTTTTACAGACGTGAAAATCCTTATTTTGCTCTTTACCTAATATCAAAAAGAAGGTACAGTATACTGACTAACTGATACAATCGTTAATATTGTTATTATTTCAACAAACAGGAACTGTCAATTCATGTATGAGATTTCCCGTGAATTCGAATTCAGCTACGCTCACCGATTATGGCATTATGAGGGCAAATGTAACAACCTTCATGGTCATAACGCAAAAGTTCGAGTAACGCTTGAACTGAATCAACTCGACGAACTGGGGCTTAGCGTAGATTTTGGACTCGTTAAACGAGAGATTGAACGCTGGGTTGAACAGAATTGGGATCATAAAACCTTTTTGTCGAAGGACGATCCCTTATATCCAATTTTGCAAAAGGCAGGCGTTGACTGTATTGCGCTGGATTCTAATCCGACGTCGGAGTTATTTGCCCGTTTATTATTCCAGCAGGCATTTGATATGGGACTTCCAATAAAATACGTGGATTTTTGGGAGACGTCAAAGTCGGTAGCAAGATACGCTCAAGATAAGCGTAAGATGAAGGCGACGCCTAAAGATAAAGCCTCCAATAAAGCGCCTATTAAAAAAAGCGCAGTCCGATAAAGACGCATTGATCGGACTGCTTCCCCCCCGGGAACGAGGCTTATTTTGTATCGACAAGACTTGGTAGAACCCTGTCAAAACATATTTTATTTGTTTTATAATCGTCTAAATAAAATTTGGACTTTTGATTTTGCAGTATTTTTTTATCGGTTATTTTTATAAATCGATGTTTTTACTGCCTATTTTAACGGTTAAAAGGATTATATGATATTTAAATTATTCAGCTATTTGATGAAATCGCCGTTACAGTGGGGCTGCTCAGCCTGTGCTGTTTTTTATGCTCTGTTGCACAAAGGCGTTATCGATAACGCGTTACTTTTGAGATATTTCGCTGGGCATCCGGTAGAATATTTTGAAGCGATTTTGTTTTTTGTAGGTTTTGCAGCTTTGGTAATCAAAGGTCTGGACGTCAGAAGACAGCGTCAATTTACCGACAATGGACTGTTTGGTTCTGTGAGTAAATCCATTTCACCGCTTGCGGCAGAACCGATGCTCAATCAGCTGGACACACTTCCTTCTTCGAGATTAGATTCTTATTTAATCAGGCGGTTTCGAGCGGCATTGAGCTACGTTACCCGAAATGGGTCGGCTCAAGGGCTGGAAGACGAATTGAAATACCTTTCGGATATGGATGCCGCTGCAGAGCAGCAAGGTTACGCTTTATCTCGCATTATCGTATGGGCAATTCCTATTTTGGGCTTTTTGGGAACGGTAATCGGTATTACTGTTGCTATGGGAGAGCTTGGAGTGAACGTTTCAGACGGCGGCGATTCATTAAAAAATATGCTTGCCGGTTTAAGCGTTGCCTTTGACACAACGGCTTTGGCTTTGGCGTTATCTATGGTTTTGATGTTTACGCAGTATCTCGTTGAGGGTTGGGAAATAAACCTGATTGCCACGGTTGACAAGATTGCCAGTCGAGAGTTGGCTGGAAGATTTGAGGTCATTCCGAATACGCCTGAAGGTGAGTTGACTGCATTGCGTCGAATGATGGAAACGGTTGTTGAATCGGTAAAAGATATGGTTGCCCAGCAGACGCTTCTCTGGCAAGAGGCAATGTCTTCAGCAGATTCACAATGGCAAAAGCGGCTTGAACAGACAAGCGAAGCGTTACGATTCAATTTGGCGTCTGCCCTAAATGAGGTTCTTTCGGATTCAATTTCGAAGTCGCTGGAACAATCTATGACAAAACAAAATCAGGAGTTGCTCTCTGGTTTGAGAGATGTTCAGGCTTCTATTGTTAAACAGGTAGAGCAAACGGTAGCTGGATTTGCGGATTCATGTAAAGTTTTCAGCGTTATGCAAAACGAAATGGTTCAACAGACTCAAAAGTTGGTAGAAATGAACGTTTCTGTTGCTAAAATTGATGAGCTGGAAAAAGCGCTTAATAAAAATATGACAACGTTAATCGGTTCCAAAGGCTTTGAAAATGCGGCAAGCAGTTTGGCTGCCGCGGTTGAACTGCTTGCCAGACGACTTGACGCCAATACTGTTCCTGTTCGACTTAAAGACGCCGCTTAATTTACTCCAGTTTTAATCTATAATACACGCTAATAAATGTATAAACCTTCATCGCGCCGTAGTTCGTCAGCTAAAGGGAATCCTGTATCGTTGTTTCCCTTTTTGGCGGTTTTGTTGTGTACGATGGGGGCTTTGTTGGGCGTTCTGCTCATTATGGCTGATTTAGCCAAAAGCGAGAGGCAGGAAGTAAGCAGTGGAACTCAAGATGTTCAGCTGCGACCAGACAATGCCAACTCATTGCCGGCGGTAACGGAAGAATTGTTGGAGCAAATAGAAGCAAAGAAAAAATATCTGCGCGATATTCAGTCACAGCTGAGTTCGCAGCTGGCTCAGTCTCGCGTGTATTTAGGGACGATTGAATCGGATTTGAACAATCTCAAAGCAGAAATAGAATCTCTTCGCAACGATGCTCAAAAGCTCGACGGCGACCTGGCAATGTCAGATACGCAGCAGTTAAAAGAGCAGTTGGCTAAATTGGAATCGGAATTAGAGTCAAAGCAGAAAGAGCTGGAAGGGCTTCGAGAGAAAAATCGCGATACGAAACCGGGCTTGGCGGTTATTCCTCATAAAGGACAGTTTAATACGAATCGCTATCCGATTTATGTTTTATGCACTTCCAGCGGCGTAATTCTTAAGCCGGAAAATATTTGCCTTACAGCCAGCGATTTTGATTGTAACCTGTCTTTGGGGTCTCCGTTGGAATCTGCGATGAGGGCTAAAAGAGAGTATCTGCTTAAACAAAAGGCTTTTGACCCGGTTCAGGATGGGGAGCCGTATCCGTTAATTCTGGTTCGTCCTGACGGCATTTCATCTTATTATGCCGCCAGAATGGCTATTTCTGCGTTTGGAAATGATTTCGGGTATAAGCTCATTGATATGGAACAAGCGTTAGATTTGGCGTATCCTCCTGAAGATCCAGAAATGACGGCTACGGTTCAGCAAGCGATTGATCGCGCGCGTATTCATAAAAGTGAAATGGCGGTTGTAGCTCCAGCGATGGAAGGTTCTTCTGTTGGTCCGGTAGCGTATCGAGTCAATGCTTCAGGCGCTCGAGAAGCGGTTAGTTTGAACAGTGGCAGCCGCGTCGCGGAAGTTTTGAGAAATAGCCGAGCGTCTCATTCTGCTATTCCGTCTGGAAATGCAGGCGGCGCCAATCAATTTGGTTCCGCTTCAGCTACACAAGATTTAATGGCGCCCGGTTTTCCCGGCGTTGTTCCGAATGCAATTGCTGCGCAAGGAGCGGCTCCTTACGGGAGTGGGTATAATTCTCAAATGAATCCGGATAACAATTTGCTTATGATGGGAGCGCCAGGTTCTAATTCACAATTAGGGATGCAAACTAATTTATCGAATCATGGCGGAGGCTCTAATGGCTCAAACGGTCAATATGCCGCTAATGGGTATGAACGTTCTGGTTCGTCAAGCGTTTATTTGCCAATGGAGCCAACCGCTCCAACAGAACGCGCGCCGGGTTCAAATAACGTTTTCGGCGGCTTGGCTGAGGCGGAAGAAATCGACCCTTCGTCAAATGCTTTAGGAAACAATCCATTATTGACGAGTACAGGAACGATGCTTCCCAATCCGAATGTTTCGTCCATGGGAGTGAATAATGGCGTTGCAGGCTCTGAAAATACAGAGAACATGGTTCTATCGTTACCTCCAGTTCCATCGACGGCGCACAATGGTCAAACGCAAAATCAAGCGCAGAATTCTAATCAGAATCTGCTTATGGAACCGGAAGTTCCTCAATGGCATAATGCGTCTGCAGGACAAAACGACGTGTCTGGCGCCAAACAGGATAGCGCATTTAGCGCTGGATTTGGCATGAAAGGGTCAGAAAATGGCGCGCCGTCTGTTGGGGTTCAGGCTTCTGTAGATCCGGCAAAGTTAATCCATAAAGATAATGATAGCTCTAAACATCAAAAGAGCTTGGCTAATCGACTTGGTTCTAACTGGGCGGTGGTCGAGCACGATCCGAAAGCTATATCCATTTCGCGCCCTGTTCGAGTAGGAATTGAACAGAATTGTTTTGTTGTTTATCCGCATAATCCATCAGAAAAGCCAGTTCGTCTTCCCTTCTACGGTGAAATGCCCGATGCAACTATCGAGGGATTGATTCGAACTGTGCGAGGACAAACGTCTGCATGGGGAAGCCCCGGCTGGAATTCGTACTGGAAACCTTACTTAAAATTAACGGTGGCTCCGGGCGCGGAATCTCGCGTAGAGGAACTGAAAGCAATGTTAAAAGACAGCGGCGTTGAGATTGTATTGTAATTCGAAACAGGGTGTTTTGAATTAGACAACCCAGTTATTTAATTATAAAAGATGAAAAAACGTAACCGATCTGACGAATCGTTGGGAGCTGGTCAGGATTCTTTTCTTGACGTTGTCGCGAATATCGTCGGTATTTTGATTATATTAACGGCTATCGTTGGCGCGCGCGTTCAGCATGCGGTCGCGCATCCGGAAGAAACGCTTCAAGAGCCAAAAATAGAAAATTCTGTTGACGAGAATTTGGCTCGGCAGTTTACTCAATCTGTGGAAGAGGCGCAGGCGCTTGAACAACAGGCGCTTGAAACTCGCAATACGTTGCTTTTATTGGAAGCGCAAAACGAAGCGTTAAACAAAACACGGCAGGAATATGCGTTGGGCGCCGCTACTGTCAAAAAAGAAATTGAAGCTAAAAGAGAAAAACTCTCAGCGGAAGAAAAGGAAAAATTTGACTTGCAGCAAAAAATTTCACTCAATCACAATCGCATACAGGAACTGGAAAAGAGTATAGGGTACGAAAAAGCTCAAAAGAAGCCTGACGTCAAAAAATTGGAATGCTATCCAACGGCAATCAGTAAACCAGTAGATAAAAGTGAGGTTTGGATTCAAGTCAAAAACGGTCGTATTGCTTTTATTCCATCTGAAAGGCTCCTTGATGGATTCCGAAAAGTTGTGAATACAACCGGAAACGGTAAAACCATGTTTAGTGGCGGCAGAGTTACTGCAACTATTGGACCGTTTGACGGTTTCTTGCTGGAAGGAACTGCATGGATGAATCATCCACCCAATGTTTCCGTTGACGTTAAGTTTGTTCCCCTTTCAGCAGAGGTTGGCGAAACGGTTGACGATGCGTTGAAAAGTCCGGATTCTATTTTCCTGGCGGAACTGAAAAAAAACAATCCGCGACTAACTGTGATAACCGTTTGGGTTTATGAAGATAGCTTTATGCAATTCCAGAATGTTGAAAAATATCTTTATGAATCCGGTTACAGAGTAGCTTCAAGACCTCTGCCGAATGGCGTTCCTATTGGCGCCGGACCGAACGGAAGCCGGTCAGCTGCGCAATAATTGATTTGGACAACAATTGATTGGATTCTCGTTATATATTTGTCGGTTGAGACATTTGCAAAGAAATATGACAGCTTGGGCGTTAATGCGCCCTCCTGTTGGCATATATTGTTAAGGCTTTTGATATATAAATCTGCATTTTTTACAGATA
>JAZQDP010000356.1:0-4032 GCA_045546875.1 Thermoguttaceae bacterium
TATTTTGGACGACTCCTATTCAGATATCAAGCAATTCGGCGCAAGCGAATGGCGACACATGATGGTAGGTTTAAAAGTGTACGAAGTAGGTGTAGAAGCTGATGGCGTTACACCTTTGCAGGAACCGGAAGAATTCAAAAATTTAGATTAATTAGTACTCATGACTAGACGCGTTGTTGTAACAGGTATTGGCTTGGTAACTCCCTTAGGGTCGGAGGTCGAGACAGTTTGGCAAAATCTTTTGGCTGGAAAGTCTGGGGTTGATTATATCACCCACTTTGACGCAAGTCGTTTCCCGACAAAAATTGCCGCTGAAGTTAAAAACTGGGATTTATCAGATGTTGGTCTTGATCCTAAGGATTGGGTTGGACACGGGTTCCATACTCAGTTTGCTATGGGAGCTGGCATTAAAGCCGTTAGAGATTCCGGCATTCAGGACACCCCTATTAATCCTTTGCGATTTGGGATTTATACAGGTAGCGGCGAAGGACAGCAGAACTTCGATAAGTTTACCCGCATGATGGCAAAAAGCTTTAAAGAAGACGGCTCTTTTGATATGGCTAAGTTCGTCCGTTCTGGCATTGCTTGCCTGGATCCAATCGAAGAAATGGAACAAGAGCCAAATATGCCCAGCGCTCACTTGGCATCCTATTTTGACGCTGAAGGTCCTAACGCTAACTGTTTGACCGCTTGCGCTGCTAGTAGCCAAGCCGTTGGCGAAGCTGTCGATATGATTCGCCGCAATGAAGCCGACATTATGCTTGCTGGAGGAACGCATACGATGATTCATCCGTTTGGCGTTTCAGGATTTAATCTTCTTACCGCATTGAGCACAAATAACGAACATCCGCAACAGGCAAGCCGCCCATTTGAAAACAACCGTGACGGTTTTGTTTTAGGCGAAGGTTCTGGAATGTTGGTCTTGGAAGAATACGAACGCGCTAAAGCTCGTGGCGCCAAGATTTATGGCGAGCTTATCG
The DNA here is from genome assembly GCA_045546875.1 of Thermoguttaceae bacterium. Lineage (GTDB taxonomy): Bacteria > Planctomycetota > Planctomycetia > Pirellulales > Thermoguttaceae > RUG11551. Next base: position 981 of record JAZQDP010000356.1, read on the forward strand.
GGTACGGTTCTACTTGCGACGCTTATCGTATTACCGATATTCATCCCGATGGACGCGGCGCTATTGCCGCTTTGAAAATGGCGTTCAAAAGCGCTGGTATTGAACCAAAACAAATCGATTACATCAACGCTCATGGTACAAGCACGCACATTAATGACCAGGTCGAAACGATTGCCATTAAATCGGTGTTTGGCGAGGATGCATATAAGGTTCCTATGTCCAGCACCAAGAGTATGGTTGGGCACTTGATCGCTGCCGCAGGCGCAACAGAACTTATTTATTCTTTGCTTGCGATGCGTGACAATATTGTTCCGCCAACAATCAATTACGTTGAACCTGATCCGCTGTTGGATTTGGACTACGTGCCTAATGTCGCTCGAGAAAAGAAGTGCGACTACGTTCTGTCGAACAGCTTTGGCTTTGGCGGTCAGGATGTTTCATTGATTGCTAAAAAGATCTAACTAAAAGAAGCTTATTTCCTCTCTTAAGGGATAAACGGACTAACGTTATTTATCGTTAGTCCGTTTTATTTTCAATCCAGAATTATGGTTCTTCCGGCAAGTCCGTACCTGTGAGCTAAAACAAGGTTTATTTAGGGTCTATTAAGTCCCACACGGAAAACACGGATGAGACGGATTCACACCGATTGTTTATTTTTCATACTTGTATTATTGGCAAGACTTGATTTCCTTTGTATTTTTAATAAATGTATTTTTGTCGATGGTTAATGAACTTAAATTAACCAATCGGTGAATATCCGTTTAATCAGTCAAATCCGTGTGCGGACTGACCTGCTCATAAACTGTTAGGTACGCAGTTACCGGATGAACCAGATTTATAAAACCTTAATCTTGTCAATTTCTTTGTCGTGAACGCCAATTACAATTTCCGTTTCGTTCTGATGAGAGAGGGCAATTTTCGCTTCCGGCTGGGGCGCGTTCTTGCTAAATCGAACAATCAAACTTGCCAGCTGACGTTTCGCCAGATCATCCGTTCTGCCAATCGACAACGCCGACGCGCCCAAAAAGCCTTCGGGTTCAGCATACAAAATATCTGGTCGCTCAGCTTTGTGTTCATTAAACATTTGTAACAGTTTGTCGCATTCCGCCTCATTTCTAGCGACAGCTACTTTGAAAGATTCGTCAACGCGAACGTGACGTGAAATGCACAGCAATTCGTATTCCCACATCTGCGCGTTGGGGCAGTATTTGTTACAGTCCCAAACTCGGCTGGCAAATGATTTCTCCGTCAAACAGCAGCCCGGTCCGGCGTTGGGAATGCGCGTTATTCCCAACTGATGAGCCAAGTCAATTAACGGTCCGCGCCCGCGCCCTTCGATCGCATAGAGTTTATCGCGGTCAACCAAACCGGAGCGCTCCACGTCCGTTTCCGGCAAGAGTTTGGCGGAAATCGGACGCAGCAGACGTCCTTTAATTCCAGATTTGTACTCGATGAGTTCTTGATGATGACGCCGCTGACTTTTAGGACGCTGTCCGACAACCTCGCCGGTAACAACGCAGTCCGCGCCGGTTTCCTGCATGTACTTTCCAGCCATACGGCACATGTACAGATGGCAGTCAAGACACGGATTGCACGCTTTGCCATACCCGTATTGAGGATGTCGAATAATATCAATGTAATCCTCGTCAACGTTCAGTACGGTCAGCTGAATCCCCAAGTCGTCTGCCGCCTGCTGAGCCTTGGCGGTCGTGTCGACAAACGGCGTACGAATGTTTACCCCCTCGACTTCAAACCCTTGTTCGAGCATGATTCGAGACGCTAAAATGCTGTCAAACCCGCCGGACATCAACGAAATAGCTTTTTTTGTCATGATACTGTTTTGATCGTTTATCTAAATGAATCATATAAAATTATGAATTGTCTTTTTCGAAAGCTGACCTTTTGAACGAATTCAAAATACCCTCTTTAACGTCAAAGAGCATGCACTTCAACGGCTGCTTGTGCTGAAAATATCGACCTGACAGGAGTTCCAGAACAAGCGTATGGAGATTTGTCCAGAAATGATCTTCGATTTTACAGCGATTCCCGAAATGCTTGTTTTGACTCTTGAGGTACTTCAAATACCCATCTCGATACTCCGACGGCGGCAGCTGGGAAAGACGCTCAATCATGTCTTCTCTCAGCGGCGTATGCGCCCGGTACTGACCGACAGACGTGAGATAGTACACGTCGCGTCCGTTCGCCCAATCAACTTCTTTCCCCAACGCCGACGCATTGTTCCCATGTCGGCGAAAATGCATTAAGACGTCTGGGATGGTTTGAATTTCACAGTACAGCGGCGCCATGGAAAACAGCCAGACGTCGTGCGACCAGCCGTCTGGAAGTGGATAAACCTTTTCCAGAACGCTCCGTCGAACCGCCATCATGCACCCTGCCCTGGACGGGTGTTTCAAAGCGTAATCCAGATAATACACGCTCGTATCGTCCGGATAGCTCATTCGATAAAGCCGGGATGCCTCGTCCGACATCGGATTCCCGTCCTGATCAATCAAGTCGACGCTGCAAATCACAATCCCGACAGAGGCGTCTTGTTCCAGCGCATCTGTCATGCGTTCAACCCGATTGGGAAGCCAAACGTCGTCCTGATCGCATAAAAACACGACTTCGCCTGTACATCGGGAAAGTGTTGCTTCAAAATTTTTAGCAAAGCCCAAATTGCGCTCGTTGCGCTCAATACGAACGGGAAACGGAACGCTCTGCTTCCATCGTTCCAAGATTGAAAGAGTCGAATCGGAAGAACCGTCGTCGCCCACAACCACCTCGTCCGGCGTCCGCGTCTGCATAGCAATGCTGTCGAGCTGTTCCTGAAGGAACCGCTCGCCATTGTACGTACACAGCGCAACGGAAACGGTAGTCATAATTCGATTTTATATTAAACGTCCGTAAAATTTATACTCTTTTTTTAAATATACATCAAATCTGCGTTTTTTCAAGACAGCCGTACAATTTTATCAATAAAAAATCTGATCTGTAAATAATAAGGGTAAAATTGCTATGATTGATATAATTGATTTAATCTATCTAACTGGGA
>JAZQDP010000357.1:0-11435 GCA_045546875.1 Thermoguttaceae bacterium
CTCACAGAACGACATGGCTACGATCCGACTTAGCGGCTAGCAGCTAGGAGCTAATAGCTCATTTTTCGGGAAATTTCAAGTAGAACAAGTATATACAGAATTGCACGTCATGTCAAGACCGAGAAAGGCGCCGGGCGCGAGCCGCACGGGCGGTAAAGATTTTGGAGTGCGGAAGCTTGCTTCCGCTTTCGTTTTACGGTTGAGTGTTGTAACAGAAAACGTTTCCGGAGCGCGAATATTGTCTGCGTCGGTATTAGGTTAATTTATTTTTTGGCAAGTAACGTTTCTGGGGAGCGGATATTATCCGCGAAAATAAACTATTGGTTGTTTTGTTGGCGGGTAATACCCGCCCCCCAGAGACGTTACTGGCTAGCGTCTCACGTTTTTTCTGACTCCAGGCAAGTAGCCCGGGGGCGGGCTACATCCAGAGGGAGTTTTCGGCTTGCGTCAGTTTGTTATGCACGCTTCTGGGCGTTTTTTCGCCAGTACATCAAACCGACTACGCCAAGAACCAACAGCGCCCAAGTTGACGGTTCTGGAACCGCGTTGCGGTCAATGGACAGTCTGATGATATTTTTGTTATCGCCGGCAAGCGATATGGTTATATATCCATCGTTATAGAGCCGTGCAACAGTTGGAATGGCAGATAAATCAAAATTATCTTTTAAATTTTTGTAAACATTGGTTAAATCCGACGATTCTGATGCAATAATATCACACGTCGCCAAAAACGGTATTTCATCGTCTTGCCAGTCTAATTTAACCGTGCCGTTATTCCATGTGAACGTCTTGCAGGCAAGAACATCAGCGCCGGTTCCATCCACTTCAATCAACAACTCAGCGCCTTCATTGAGAATAAACCCTCCGCCAAAGGTCGCTTCGCCAACAGAATTGCCGGGCGAAAAGACGCCGCCAGCATCTACTGTAATATTACCTAACATATAGCCTTTTATGTCAACGTGCCCGGAGGAAACGGTCAAGCTCTGAATATCGACGCCGCCTTGAGCTTCAATGCACAACTGCAATGTACCTTTGCCGGTTTTAATTACCTTGCCCTCGCCTGTACTGACAATTTTATTTATGTCTGTAATAGTCAGCTTTTTAATCCCATCTGAAGCAATGTTATATTCCAGCGTTGCGCCGCTGTCAATAGCCATTGGTCCGTTATCAACAACAGCGTCTCCGGTAAGTATGAGCTTGCCTTCCTTAACGCGCGTTTCGCCAGTATACGTTTTAGCGCCGGTAAGCGTCAACACGCCGGCGCCGGATTTGGCAACCGTTCCATCGTCGCAGGTAATCTTGTTGTCCTCTGACAGCGTAACTGTTTTAGTTTCACCGCTGGCAAGGTAGTATTCCAGCGTTGCGCCGCTGCTGACATCGATTTGCCAATCGTCGTTAAGAGCGTCTCCTGCCAGTCTGAGCGTACCTTCCTGAACGTTCGTTTTGCCACTATACATACCAGAGCCGGAAAATGTCAACATACCGTCCCCGGTTTTGTTAACTGTAAGCGGCGTTTCAGAACCGGATATGACGCCAGAAAACTCGGTATTTCCAGACAACACGGGAGCTGTAGTAGCAATATTATTAAGCGTCAACGCGTTTCCGGTAAAGGAAACTGTTCCAGAACCGGAAAGATTTTTGAGCGTCGATTGATAATTCTGGAGTTTTAACGTTGCCTCGGAGTTGATGATAAAGCTTGAAGCGTTTATCATAGCGTTTTCAGCGTTAAGAAGAACGCTGGAACCTGCGCCAACGTTTAACGTCCCCTTAAAAGCGTTATCGGCGTGAGAAATATTTATGGCGTGGGAAATTATGTTGTTATTATTATCTATCGATCTCTCCGCGAGAGTAATTACGCCAGCCCCGTCAATCGCGCTTTTAATGTCAATTGTTTTACTATTAGTGTTAAAAACAACCGGTTTTTCTGTGGTTCCATTGACGGTCATTTTACCATCCAGGGTGACTGTATCGCCATTTGTGAGTCCTAAATTGATAGTCGTGTTTCCCAGTTGAAGGTCGTTTACAATAAATTTTGGGATTTTCAGACCGAGTTCCATCTGATACGCGCTAAGGGAGCCATCCATATTGTACCCCATCCAAAGCGTATTATTTGGGAAAGTATCTACGCCGGTGTCATTACGTATCGTTCTAAAAACCAGTTTCTTATTTGCTAAATGTCCAACATAAAAACCGTCTTTGGTTCCCGGTGTGGGATAAGTGGAGCTAGACCAATAATCAGAATTTGTCCAATTACCAGATGTCTCATTTGGCATTGTTGTCGTTTGATAAATACTGTCTGCGACCACGTAAGGCGACAAACACATCGCAGCAATCAGAATTGCCAAGAAAGAAAATCCGCCGCATGTTAAAATGCGGGGGGGGGGAAAAAGGCCGTTTCGGGAAATTTTCATTATTTTACTCCTTATAACGGGTAAAACTGGTAAACGGTTATTAAAACGACTTTGGCGCCGAAACGCACGGGCGCAAATTGCAATGCCGTATTTAACACTACTTAACATTATACACTAAATTTGTAAATAGAGAAGCAGTTAAGAGAAAAATTTTGTAAAAAAGTGGAAAAATTTTAAGGAAATAGAGGGAGAGTGTACGGGATCGCGGGCGTTTCGCCCGCTTTACAGCAACTTTTTATTGCGGCAGAGGACTGCCGCGGCGCCGTATTGGCGAGTAATACTCGCCCCCCAGAGACGTTACTGGCTAGCGTCTCACGTTTTTTCTGACTCCAAGCAAGTAGCCCGGGGGCGGGCTACATCCAGGGGGAGTTTTCGGCTTGCGTCAGTTTGTTATGCACGCTTCTGGGCGTGTTTTCGCCAGTAAATCAAACCGACTACGCCAAGAATCAACAACGCCCATGTGGACGGTTCCGGAATGTGCACCCCTAAATACTGGATGCCGTTTTCGTAACGAATTGGATAAAATTTAGAAGAAGAGAACGTTACTATATCCCAATCGACTTCTGGCATTTCAACGGCGACTATGTCGTAAATTGAAGGTATGTACTCCGAATTGGAATCCACTTCAAACGACACTATCGCCCCCGGATCATAGGTCACAGAGCCGCTGACAGTTAAAATATCGTTGGCGTCTTTGTCCGTTCCGCCAATTTCCATCAACAGCGTTGCGTATTGAGCCAGATCAAAGTCGCCGTTAATTTCCAGCGACCCAATCGAGTTCCCGGGCGAGAATTGCGCGCCGTTATTTATTGCCAAATTGCCGGTAAAATACCCCTTAAAATCCAGTTCACCCGCATTGACGACAAACGATTCCAGCTTAGTCGGTTCGCTTTGATTTGAACTGTCAATCTTTAATAAGCCGTTTCCACTTTTAACAATCTTGGCGCTTTGTGAGCTATTGATAAAAGCGCCTGTCCATTTAATTGTCTGACCGTCTTCGGGAGCAAATGTAACTTCGGAATTATCAGCAACGGTTGCGTTGATTGTTGAGGACGTTTCCCAGCTGGCGCTGTTGGTTGAAATGACGCCGCCGGAAAGATTGACCGTATAGGCTCCTGCCGCCGTAATGCCGCCGGAGCCCAGTTTGATTGTTCCATCAGTTATGTCTAATTTTCCGTTGGCTGGAATGGCTATTGAATTCGCGTTGAGCGTTCCGCCTTTAACGTTGGTTGGGACGGCAAGAGCGCCGCTAATATTAGCAACGCCAGCGCCAGAAATTTCAAAAATGGATGTATTGGCAGGCGCCCTTGAGGCGTTACCGTATTTGATTGTTGTCGCATTGAGCGTTCCACCGGAAAGAAAATATTGAGCTTTGCCAGTGTTTGCTTTTTCTCCGCCAAAGTTAATTCCACCGTTAGCGTTAAGAGTTCCGCTGGTTTGATTGATGATTCCAGTAGAACTGCTTTCGTATCCAGGCGCCATGTTAATAGAACCGGTAACGGTAAAAACGCCGGTATCTGAAAGATTGATCGTTCCTGATCCGCGCGTTCCTAATATGAAATTGTTCGTAGTTGTTGTTTTGAATTCGCCGCCAGAGATATTAAAAATGGCTTTTCCAGCCTTGCCGTCTGCTTGAAACATGTTGGTGGCGCTAATAGTAATAACGCCGCCTGTTTGGTTGACTGTTCCCGTTCCGTTTTGACCAACGTAAAAATAGGCGCCTGAAATGTTTACCGTTCCGCCGTCTTTAACTTCCAGAATGCCGTTGCCGCCGGATTGACGACCGATAAAAAGCCAGCTGTTGGTATTCAACGTCGCGCCAGATTCAACGGTTAGGGTCGATTTTACATATTGACCTAAAAGCAATTGCGTGGCTGTCAAATTTGAACCGTTTTGAAGCGTCAGAGACGATTCGCTATAGCTGGAATTGTTGCCTGTGTACATGTTCCTAACGGTCATAGACGTATCAAGCCATAACCCGGAGGCGTTGTTTTGAAGTTGTACGTCATCGCCAGACGCTGGTATGGAACCGGTGTTCCAGTTGGCGCCGTTAGAGAAATCCTTATCCCCGGCGCTTCCTGTCCACGTAACCGTGGCGGCGTAAACGTTTAAACCAAAGGCAAAAAAAGCCAACGAAAACAACAATGCGTTTTTTGCCGCAAGTGATAAACGGCGCATTGCTCGGTTTAATACAACTGATTGGTTATTGGGAAATATAAGCATCTTTTTACTCCAAATAATGGACAAAGACAGGGAAATAATGTGAACGGTATCATATTCTTCGTAATAGCGCTATCATAGCGCTATTACACGTCAATATATATTATACCACAGATTTTGAAATTGTATAGGGTTAGAGAGAAAAAATTTGAACAATAGAGAGTATCTAGGGGGGTGAGAGGATAGACAATCTATGAACTCACACAAACTACGATAAGCCCAGCAGCTCGCGACTACTTGCTAAGAATTAGAAAAACTCATTGCGTAAGTCGGAGACGTTTCCGGTAATCGTACTCAACCGTAAAACGAAAGCGACAGCAAGCCGTCGCACTCCAAGTCTTCCTCACTCCTAACTACTTCTATATTCTGTCGTAATCGGTTTGCCCCGCGTTCCCATAGACGTTATTGGGGTAACGGTAAACGTAAGCGTTTTGCTGCGTGGTAACTCTGGTGTGTGAATCGCCAGCGTCGTAACGCCGCCGTTGGGTTCTTGCCCCATTGCTAAATTGCACCCAGCAACGTAAACCGCTTTGGTTAAAGGTTTTGTTCCATCCTCGCCGTTGACAACAAGATCGTAGGCGTACACGCGCGTTTCCGGGGCGCCGTCCGCAAGGGGAATAGAAACCTTAACTCTTGGCGCCGTGGGATTATCTTGCACAGTCGCCACTGCAGGAGTTGGGGAGGCTGTTTGAGTTTCAGGAACTGCCGGAACAGGGGCGCCAGGTAACCATTCGACAAGCAATTTTGCATCTTGGCGGAACTGCGGCTGACCGATAACTCTCTGTTTTTCGGCTCTTGTAAACGGGTGCGGGGTTTGGTTAAATGGCATAATCCAGTCGGCGCCTAGCGAGCCGCCTTTGTTCTCTTTGCCGTCGCCGAACTCGCGTCTGGAAAAGACGATCATGTCGTCATAGACGCTCACCAAGTATCCGTACCGCCCTCTTCCCGCTTGGTCGCGTCCCTCTATTTCCGCCGCTTCGGTAATCCAGGCGTCTTCTCTTAAGGCGCCACAACCGCGCGGCTCGCAAGACCCACATTCTATAACCGGCAACCTGCCTTTGTACAGAAAAGCTACGTTCCAGTTTGAGATGCTCCAGTGATTGTGCCCGAAGAACGCTACGGCGCCGTTGTGTCGCAACAGACCGCCGCGAATCTTCTTCAAAGGACGGCTATGCTGAAAATAAAAATACGGCTGCGGCGAGGCGGGAGGCGTCCAGTTTTTCAACGTTGCTATTGCCACGGATTCGTCTACGCCCCAATGGCGGCCGAAGAAATGGTAACCTTTAACGACTTTATGCCAAACCGGTTCGTATTTTTCGCCCCAAATGCGTTCCCATTTTTGCGCGACGTCAACGGCAAGAATGTTTTTATCGAACTGCACGGGGTCGGGATAGCGTTTCTTTACGAAGTCTCCGTAATGGGCGCCATCAATGTCGTGGTTGCCCATAACAAACAGCTTTACAGGACCGTTGGTAACGGATCCAAACACTTTCTTCCACGCCATGGCGTGAAACTCCATCTCGCGAATCTGTCCGCGATGAGCCATGTCGCCGCAATTGGCGATGGCGTCTACATTCTGTTCTTTGAAATATTGGAACGCGGCAACGAGGTATTTGTCGGGCCAGTTGGCGCCATGCCTGTTGCCAACGTTTGCCGTTCTGAGGTGGGTGTCGCTAATGACGCCGAAAACCACGTTCGGCGTCCCGCTGTGTTTCCAACCCTCTGGCGCGGCAAACGCTTCACCGCAAAACAGCGCGCCAAACGCCCCAAACGCGTTTTTAATAAAATCTCTTCGTTTCATAGTTTTCTACTGCCTACTGTCTATTGCCTACTGCCTTACTCCTCTATAATCACCCTGAACCCAACGTTGTAGACTTTCTGCCAGGGCTGATAGGGGAATCGGACGCTGGAACCGGCGGAGACGGGTCGGTTGTTCCAGCTGCCGCCGCGGGCGACTTTCTTTGCCGTCGCAGACCCGGCGTTGCGACCGTCGTCGTCTTTGTATGGATACGGCTTGTAGTCGGAACGAGTCCATTCGGAAACGTTGCCGACCATGTCGTACAGACCAAAGGCGTTGGGTTCGTACTGTTTGACGTAATCGACGGTAAACCATTTGTCCTTGAATCGGTCGTCACGCAGCGGGAACGTTTTGCTTTCCGTATGCGGACGTCGGCGGTGAATCATGCTTCCGCCTTCCCACGTCGTGTACGTGTTGTACAGATCGGCGTCGGCGAGGTTCGCCCAATTCGTCCAGTCTGTATCCCAGTCGCCGTAGAAGAACTGTTTGTCGCTGCCGGCGCGAGCCGCCCATTCCCACTGCGCTTCTGTCGGAAGTTCCATTTTCTTATTAAACTTCTCAGACATCCACTTGCAGAACTTCGCCGCTTCCTGCCAGGAGATTCTGGCAACGGGCTGAAGCGGATGGTTGGCGATATATCCGGGCGTGGTGTGATCTTTGCCGTCTTCGCGATGATAGCGAGTGTCGTGTTCCGGGTCGAAACATTCGTACTGCTGGTTTGTAACTTCCGTTTCCGACATCCAGAACGGTTTTTTGATTTCCACCACAGCGCGGGCGCGTTCATCCGGATACCCTTCTTCAGATCCCATAATGTACTTGCCCGCCGGGATTTTCACAAACGTCATATAGACGTCGTTGCCAGCATGGTCTTTTCCAATGCAGAAAGACTTCTTTTCCTGATCTTTCCCGCCCGCCAGTTTCGCGGCATCCTCAACGGATAGAGGCCAATTCGTTATTTTGAGATTGTCTGGCTCCGGCTTGGGCTGCGGTTCCGGAATAATCGGCTCGATATTGGCTTCTCGAGCGGCGAGCGACTGACGATATTCCTCTTCCGGGTTGTCGTCTATGCCGGCATAGAGCTTTTGCAGTTCCAAACGTCGATTCTCTCTGCCAGGGTTGTTCCACATGCCGGTATACGGCGCGTTGAGGTCAATCCACGTATAGAACCGTTCCCACGCTTCCTGCGGCAGCTCAACGCCGTGATGTCCTTTTTTAAGCATCTGAATCAACTCGCTTGTCGAGGCGTGATATTCCATCGGCTTCATCACGTCGAGGTCAGTTTCCGGACCCGGACGCCGGACGTACGGGTTGATCGCTGCGTAAGACGTATCAGAACGCCAGTTTCCGGCGTTGTGAGGCACAAACGACAGCCCGCCGGCTTTGTCGTTATCGTTATGACATCCAACGCAGTACTTGTCCAGAGTGGGTTGGAGTTCCGCCTGGAATCCCCAGGATCGAGCCGGACCGTACCACGGCGTAAGTTTTTGAGGAGCTTTTCGAGACGCAATCGTCATTTTAGCCGGCGTAACGTCGTTGGCGTTTTCGTGACATCCGTTGCAGGACAAGGCTTCCCCCGGCATGACAACCGTCCAGGATCTCATCAACGCGATTGCCGCGCCTTCTTCGTCCAAAACCTGCATCGCAAAAGGCGTGTTGGCAGGAACTTCAAAGAAGAACGACCCGTCGTCTTCAATTTTTACCGTGCCCAAAACGCGTTTAATATCCCACGACGACTGCTGACCGCAGGATTCGTGCCCGCCGGAATGGTTGTATCCGTAATGATAGGCAATAACGCGAACGCTCTTTGCGCTTCCTCGGGCGACGCCTTCCATGCCTCTGCCGAGGTAAACGTCTGTACAGAAGACAGTGCCCGTCTTTTTGTTCATGTCAACGTTATCCGGAATTACCGGCGGGACAGGCTGCGCCAGAACCGGGTGCGGTTCGAGAAGATTGCTTCCGTCGCAATTCCCCAATAAAATCATGTTGTCGAAAACGTCAATAAGATAAACGTTGAAAAGCCCGTGATCCCGTTTGCAGACCAAAAAGTATTTGTCCGACAGCGGGAAGGGATGAGCAAACCAATGCGCCGAGCTTCCGGAGACGTCGTCACAGATATTGCCAACCACGTCGCGCCCGTAGCCGGGCAGTTCCTGAACGCAGCCGGTAACTTCCGTCGGGAGAATGTCCGGGATAAAGTTGAGGAACGTTCCGCCTTCTCCCCATTCCTTGTTTTCCGGACGGAATCTCATCGGATAATATCGCCCCTTATTCGGATCGACGAGCAGCAAACGCCCCATTTCCGACATGGCGTGATGTCCGCTGACAACGCCGATAAGCTTTGTGCTGTCGCCGGGGCACTGTTTGGGATGTTTATAAGCGTTGGGGAAATAGCCTCCCGATCCCCACAAGGCGCGCTGATTGCGTCCGTCCGGGTTCATCGAAAAGACGTATCGGGAGAAGTAGTGCGGCACGTCGGTGTATTCCCAGCGCAGGTACATAACCTGACCGTTGTGCATAACAGTCGGATGCCAGTCCGAGTCCTGTTCAAAGGTAAGCTGACGGGTTTCTTTTGTTTTCGTATTAACGCGGTACAGGTTGACCATGACGCGCCCGCCGTTTTCGCACGGCAAGCCTTGAATTCCTGCCGTTGACGCAGAAACGATATACGGCGATTCCGGCAGATAGCAGCTGTCGTACCAGTCGACGTCCTCCTGATCGGTCGGCGTGAGAACGTTGAGATTCTTCCCGTTGAGATCAACTTCAAAAACGCCCCAGCGGCCGTTTTCCAGAATGCTGGAATACATGATCTTTTTGGCGTCGAACGACAGACTGATGTCGCGCATAACGCCTTTTCTGTACGGATGGCGGAAAATCGTTTCCAGCTTGGCGTTTTTCGGGTCGTCCGTCCGATAATTGGTCAGAGCCATGAGTTCGTTGTCGTGGTTCTCGCGCTGAACAGTGTCGTTTGTATAGGCGTTCAAGCCGGTAAATCCGAGGTTGCCAGAACGTCGAACAACGACGATTTTATCGAACTCGTCCAGAAGCGGATTTGCCAGCGAGACTTTTCGAACCAGAGCCGCCAGGGCGTTTTTCGCGTCGCCGTCGTTGGGTTTCTCCGCCAGTTTAGCGGCAATTACGTTGAGTTCTTCAAGATATTTTTCCCCCTCCGGGAAATCGTCCGCGTAGGTTGTAATGAGGTCGTTAATCAGCCGCCGGCAGGAATCGACCGTGTTTAGCGGGACGTCGCCGTTGTTGGGTCGCGGCTTGTTATGAACGCTCGCCGGCTTGATAAGCGGGTTGTCCTGAGCGCTGCAAAGTCCCAATATTGGGATGACAGCCAAAAAGAATAAAAGCGTAACAACTCTTTTCATAATAACAGGCAGGGGGTTGGAGGAATAATATTTCAGGCAATTATTGCAACGTTTTACACAAATTGCTAATTGATAATTGCTCAATGTAAATTCTATTATAGCGCTTCCTTTTAAGAAAAACAATGCACTACTGAGAAAAATTTTAATCTTTTTGCGAAAAGATTGAAAGGCGGTAATGGAGCGAAAATTTAGGCGAGCCACGGGTGTAAACATATATTGGCGAGCCGGGAACGTTAGTTCCCGGGTGTGAGCGTTAGCGAACGTAGCGAAGCGAACGTAATTACGCAGTTCGCCGAAGTTTTTTAAGCCGCAAAGAACGCAAAGATCGCAAAGAAATTTTAATTTTAAAAATTTTGCGGACTTTGCGAACTAGAGCGTGAGACTTTCTGTTGCGGACTGACGTCCGCGATCCAGAGAGGTTTTCGGCAGCGTCGATATCTTTTAGCGGGTCTTTGGACAAGGCGTCATCCCTACTGCCTACTGCCTCTTGCCTACTGCCTCACTCTCACCCGTCGTTTCGTCTGCGAACGAACAGAATATAGCTCAAAACAAACGAGCCGATGGCGATTCCCCAGAGCAGGTAAAACGAATAGCGCAGTTCCCAGAAAGTCGCGCCTTCCAGAAAGATTCTCGTCAACGCGGCGATGCCATGTCGAAGCGGGTTGATAATCGTTATTTGCTGGAAGAAGTCCGGCATGGATTCCAGCGGCGTTCCCATTCCAGACAGCATGGAAAACGGGACGACGACGATATACATTCCCAAAACCGCCTGCTGTAAATTGGCGGACAGGGTCGAAATAATCAGCCCGATTCCAATGGACGCGCACAGGAAGGACGCCAGTAACGCCAGCAGGAGTCCCAAAGAACTGTTGAGCGGAACTCGAAACCAGAACAACGCCGCAAGCAAACCGACTGCCAGCTGGCAACTTCCGGCAATAAACGTCGAGAAGCCCTTTGCCGCCAGCAGTTCCACAGATGAATACGGCGTCATGCGGAGCTGGTCGAACGTTCCCGCTTCGCGTTCCTGAACAATCGACTGCGCGCTGACGAGCATGATGTCAACCAGACCAATAAGCCCCAACAAAGCAGGAATCATAAAAAACTGCATGTTGAAATTCGGGTTGTACCAAGCTCGCGTTTCGATTCGAAATCTGCCGCGATTATCCGCTTTTTCCAGAGCGAAAGAATTAATCACGTTGACGGCGTACGCCATCGCCATGCCGGCGGAGTTGGCGCTGCGGCCGTCGACGATAATCTGAACGCTGGCTTTTCCCTGTCCTGCCCTCGTTTGCTGGAAGTCTGCTGGAATAACGACAGCCAATTGAATCGCTTTTGTATTGATGCGGTTTTTCATGTCAGCTTCGTTTTCCAGCGGCTGATGAACGTGGAATGTCGGAGAGCCGGAAAAACAGCTTATAAGCTCTCGCGACGCCGGGGAACGGGAATAGTCCAGAACAGCGCAGTCAACGTATTTCAAATCCATGGTCGCCGCGTAGCCGAGAAACAACATCTGCATTAACGGCGGAATGAAAAGCGTCATTCGCATTTTCGGATTTGTCATCAACTGACAAAGTTCTTTTTTCAGCAGGGCAAGGACGCGAGTCAGGACTAACATTTTGGGGAATTGAAAGGCAG
>JAZQDP010000358.1:0-2252 GCA_045546875.1 Thermoguttaceae bacterium
GATTCTCCAAGAAGAACGTATTTTTTCAAGCAAAGATTTGCCTTATACAACCCAGCTGATTCCCATGGCTGTTCTTTGTACTCTTCTTGCTGATAATAATCGAATCAAAATCGCTAGCATTAAGGACAAGTTAAAGCAGTGGTATTGGTGTGGCGTTTTCGGAGAAATGTATGGCGGAGCAAATGAAACACGCTACGTTTACGATGTCGTTGGGGTAATGAATTGGCTTGAAGATTCAACAGTCATTCCTCGAACCATACAGGAATCGTTCTTCAACCCAGGAAGGCTACTTTCGCTACAATCTCGCTTAAGTGCGGCATACAAAGGCGTCATGGCGCTAATTTTGAAAAATCATGCTCGTGATTTTATAAGCGGACGTGAGATGGATTTCTCCGTCTATTATGAAGAGAACATCGATATTCACCACATTTTTCCGAAGAGTTATTGTGAGAAAAAAGGATATGTCCGAGATAAATGGAATTCTGTTGTAAACAAAACGCCAATTTCATACGTTACAAATAGAATGATTGGCGGCATCGCTCCAAGTTGTTATCTCAAGAAAATCGAGGAAAAAGGACATGCCACAGCAGAACAACTTGATGCATATTTGGAAACGCATTTTATTGATGTATCAAGTTGCAGAGCTGATGAGTTCGATGACTTTTTCCTTAAGAGGGCTATCGTATTACTGAATGCAATTGAAAAGGCTATGGGAAAAGCCGTTCCCGGTCGAGACAGCGAAGAAACTATACGGGACTTTGGCGGAAGCTTGAAGTAAGAAACTTGACTCGATTAAGGAAGTTTTTAGGGAATAGCTACGCAGTCCATAGATATAGTTTACGTTTATAGAAACCACGTCAATTCATGACGTGGTTTAGTTTTTTATCTTGTTTTTTACAAGAATTATTTGCGTATACTTGAAAAACCAGTCTGTTTGTCTTTTCCCGGTTCCAAATTTACCTCAGAAGACGATACTATAGCCATCGGTGGCTTCCAGCAAAATTTTTTTAATTTTCCTATTTTTTTCTTTGGCTATCCTTCCATCCCCTTGACAAAATCTCTATATATAGTAAATTTGTCCAATTATTGTAGAGTTGCGATATGTAATATAGCCACGCGCGCGTCGAATGATTCTACGGTGTACAAATTAAACGAATCGCGAATGGCGCCAAACAATCGTATTTTTTAAGGAGTAATCCTCAAAACATGCCAACTATTAATCAATTAGTTCGTAAGAATCGTAAGATTCCTCGCAAGTTCAGCAAATCCCCGGTTTTGGATCAGTGCCCGCAGAAGCGCGGCGTCTGCCTCAACGTTCGTACGATGACCCCGAAGAAACCGAACTCGGCTCTTCGTAAGATCACTCGTGTTCGTTTGTCCAACAGTAAAGAAGTTACCGTCTACATTCCAGGCGAAGGACACAACCTTCAGGAACACAGCATCGTTCTGGTTCGCGGCGGTCGTGTTCGTGACCTTCCGGGCGTTCGCTATCAGGTGGTTCGTGGAACTTTGGACACTCAGGGCGTCAAAAACCGTAAACAGGCTCGCAGCCGTTACGGCGCCAAGAGAGACAAAAAGTAGTCCAAGTTTCGTTTTTTGCATCCATTAACCATCGAAACAGTCTGAACTTGTAATAAATCGCAATTACATTTAATCAGATTGTTTTCCCAGAACATATTCGAGGAATATAACTATGGCTAGAATTACTGCCAGTCGCAAACAACTCAAGCCCGATCCCAAGTTCGGGTCTTTGGTCGCTGCCAAGTTCGTCAACTGCCTGATGTGGGACGGCAAAAAGAGCACGGCTTACCGCGCTTTCTACGATGCCTTAGACATTTTGGCAACCCGTTTTACGGACGTTCCGTCAATCGAAGTTTTCACCCAAGCTCTGGAAAACGTCAAGCCGAACATTGAAGTCCGCTCCAAGCGAGTCGGCGGCGCGTCTTACCAGGTTCCTATGCCGGTTCCGAAGAACCGTCAGCAAGCTTTGGCTATCCGCTGGATTCTGACTGCCGTTCGCGATAAGAAGGGCAAGCCGATTTCCGAAAAACTCGCCGACGAACTTACCGCCGCTTATAAGAAGGAAGGTACTGCTTACACCAAACGCGAAAACGTCCATCGTATGGCTGAAGCCAACAAGGCGTTTGCTCATTTCGCTATGTAATTTGACTTCTTTCAGATTCGATAAAACTTTAGCGCGTTCGATTGTATCGAACGCGTTTTTTTATACTGAAACGACTTGAGTTTTTCCG
>JAZQDP010000359.1:0-18194 GCA_045546875.1 Thermoguttaceae bacterium
TTCGCGAAGTTCGCAAAGTTTTAAAAACATGCGTTCTTTACGGCGTTAAAAATTAGGCTGCTGAGGACAGCCGCCAATCGAATTGCTCCGTGTGTAATCGTCAATCTTACCTATTTTCGCAACCCAAAATTTATCGCACCCGAACTATTGAGACGCTTACGCAATTTCACATTCTGCATTACGAATTAAAACTCCTCTTGCATTTTGTGGTATTTTTTGCTATAAAACAGGAAATAATTCAATGATATCGCATTGATATGCGATTACCAATCCCACCCATGATCAACGCTTTGCGTAATTGCTCATTGCTCATTGCTAATTGCTAATTATCATGAACCGTCGAACTGCTATAGCCGCTGCGTTTGCTTTAACTGCGTCTTTGTTTTCTGGATGTAAATCCTTTTCTACTAAATCGGCGGAAAACGACCCCAAGGAAAAAGCGGACGGGGGAATGTTTTCTAAATTGCGGCAGAGCGACGGCGACAGCGAATATTCCGGGCTGTCCAGCAAAAGCCGAGATATTGAGAAGAATCTGGGAGTTGGTAGGGATTAGATTAAGGCATTAGGGGTCAAGTGCAAGCATAAAGTCCCCGCCCGATGACACAAAAATTTTCCCTAAGTGGGGACTTTTCGCTTGCACTTGACCGCTAGGAGCTAATAGCTCATTTTCAGGAGATTTCAAGTAGAAAAAATATATACCCGCTTCTATTCAACCTTAATAGTCTTTGGGTGAAATATCTTATAGAGAACAAAAGAAGTTAGCGCTAAAAATATCAGCAACAATAAACCGATGATCATTTTAAGCGTATAATCGCGTTGAAAAAGATATTGCGTAATTTCGGGATCGGCGTTGTGCAGAAAATACCAGCCCGGCGCAGGAAGTATTTCCCATATATACGGTGGATTGATGTTGGCGCCATGCTCGACAAGATATTTCACGTATTCAAAATCGTTGAGCTTGACGGCTCTCTCTAAAGCGGTGTAGTAAATCTTTCCATTGATAGTGGCATTGACGTCAATTCCAACTTGTTCGACAAGATAGTGGAGTACGTCAGGATTGTAGCAGCTAATCGCATACGCTAAAACGGAATCGTTATAATAATATACATTGACGTCGGCGCCATTCTCGACAAGCCATTGAACCAATTCCAAATTGCAGCTCAAAACTGCGGCATGCAATACGTAGCGAGAGTCTGATAAGCTAACGCCTTGGCTTATGAGATATTGAACCAGTTCCAAATTGCCTTGTTCGGCTGCCGCAAATAATAAATTTTTAATTGTTAAATAATCTGAATCTACTTCGCTATTGGGGATTAAACTGGCGCCTTGTTCGATAACCCATTGAACCAGTTTTATATTCTTGCTTTTAACCGCTGCTAATAAAGTATCATAGCTTTTCACGTCTTGCACGCCTTGATTAACTAACCATTGAACCAGCTCCAAATTGCCGCCTTTCGCTGCGCTGAATAACATCGTATGACCGTCAATATCCTTTGCGTTGATATCTAATCCCTGTTTTACAAGCCACTGAAAGGCTTCGAATTTACCTTCGACAGCGGCAAAGTTCAGACAGGTGTGTAATTGTTTACTTTTAGCGTTGACGTCTAATCCTTGATCTATGAGCCATTGCATCGTTTCCACGTTGCCGCTGCCGGCTGCAAAGTGCAGAAGAGTGTAACCAAAATTATTTTCCGTTTTGATATCCGATCCTTTTTTCACAAAGAACTTAACTAATTCCAAATCGCCTTTAATTGCGGCATAGCATATCGGCGTATCGTCAATGAGGTCTCTGTGATTGACGTCGGCGCCATGCTCGAGAAGTAGTTTGACCATTTCAAAAGAGTTGATATGCACAGCGAGCATTAAAGGCGACATTTCGATTTTGCTGCAGCCTTTATTGACGTCTGCGCCTTTGTCGATTAGCAGTTTGACGCGTTCCAGATCGTTCATGAACACCGCGTAATGCAAGACCGTATAAGTTCTATATACA
The DNA here is from genome assembly GCA_045546875.1 of Thermoguttaceae bacterium. Taxonomy (GTDB): domain Bacteria; phylum Planctomycetota; class Planctomycetia; order Pirellulales; family Thermoguttaceae; genus RUG11551. The sequence continues at coordinate 1,991 of JAZQDP010000359.1, forward strand.
TCAAATTTGAATTTGCCGGATTGAAACATCTGCTCAAAACGATCTACATTTGATTTGCCAAAAATGCGATAGGCGTCTTCAATGGTTTTGTTCGTTTCAGCAGAGACGTTGTTCTCAACCGGACTTTCGGCAAAGCATGCAGAATTACCGAAAATAACGGCTGTGAATAACGACAGAAATATGACAACACATAGATTCTTTACGGTATTCATATAATAGCGCTCCTTTACCTTTGAAATGTCTGTTTTCTATTTTGTAACGCTGATTCTCGCTTGACAAACCAAAAATACAATGGCGCTAATCCATAGAACCGGGTCTATGATTGAGATAAAAAAGTTATCGTAAATCCCGGCAATGTATAACGCATACGCAAGGCAAAAGACAACGGCGCCGATGTTGTCAGCCAGTAAAATTGCAAGTATGACAAACGCTAGCGAGTGAATCGGATTGTACCCGACCTCAGACAGGTCAAAGGGAATGACGCCAATTTCGCCGGTATACAAAATGAACCCTGTTATCATCGCGGCAAGGGCGCATCGTTTTCGACAGTTTGGCGCGTCAACGTTAAACAGGTTACAAATCAAAATTGTCAGCAGCGGAACAGACAGCGTTCCGATTGCGGCATAGACAACCATTGCCAGGCTGGGGCAGATGTCAAACGGCAACGGGATGAGCGACGCAATAGCGACGACAATCGTAAGAGCCAACCGACGCGTAAGGGTCGATTTTTTCAAGCCGGCGCCGACAATCATTCCAATCGCCAACGCGGTTGAAAGCAAACCAAACCAGTCTGAGACATTCATGATCATTTACCGTTCGCCTCCTGTTTGGTTATCTTGCTTAGACGCCTTATCCTGAGACGCTGACGCGTTTTCCCATAACGACGATGGCAGGAAGCGATGGCAGATTGACTTGCGTTTCCACGTGTAAATCAGATGCACTCGCCCGGCGGAATCCTGTATTAAAGAGGGGTACGAGAATTCGCCTTTAGATTCCTTTTCCAGCGTTTCGCATGCCGTCCAGTTCTGTAAATTGTTCATGCTGGATTTCCACAACGTAAGCTCTTTGCGCCCTTGAATTAGGTTTCCAACCATTAGGAGCGTATCGTCAACGTTTAAGAGGGCTAAACAGGAATCGGGGTTTTTAATCGGCAGGTCAGGAAGGATTTGCCACGATTGCCCGGCGTCGGACGTGATTGCCGCTTTAACCAGACCGCCATTTTTGCGTCCGTTTCTTAATACGATAAACGCCTTTGTTGGATTTAATGCCGCAACGCACGGCTGAAGAGATCGCAAATCAGGATGCACCTTTGATCTGTCGCAGATTTGTCCTTCTTTGTTCATGACAATCAGTGCGCCGTACTTGTGAATGAATTCGTGGTATATGGGCAGCCCCAAAGAATCGTTTGTCATGGCAACCGGGGGACAGCGAACCAGCGCGCTGACGTTGAACAGGGGTGAGATCTGCAATCGATGAAACGTTGACCAGGTTTTACCCAAATCGTCTGAATAAGCGTGGTTAATCGAACTGCCAGACCAGCCGCCAACGCTGACGCTGACGACGAAAAAATGCAATCGACCATTCTGAAAGTAGAGCAGGGGATTGCCTAATTTCCGGATATAACGACCGACTTGGCTTTGCAGCGTCTTTCTGTCGAGCAGAACTTTTGGCTGAGACAAATTGCCGTCCCAATCCATTTCGCAGCAATAGATTTTAACGTCAGGCGCGCCTTCTTTTGAACCTCCAAACCAAGCGAGCATAAATTTGCCGTTTGGCAGTTCCGTAATAGTAGATGCGTGAACTGCAGGCGTTGGCGCGTCTATGAACCGAGGCGCAGAATCCTCGATTGAAGACGCACGTTGTTCGACAGAGGAGGGGGGAAGGGAAAATTGCGGCGGGGCGTAGTTAGGTTCCAGACATCCAAGAAGGACGGCTAAAGCAATACAAACGCCTTTAATTACAATGGATTTCATGACGCTAAAAGGTAGCGCTTTCAGGGCTTTTTGTCAAGAGTGATAATCGGAAGCGCGGATTTCATCTGTTCCAAAAACTCTGTTCGCAGCGGGTCTGTCCCGACGGATTTTTCCAAAAGCGTTATAACGGTTTCCATTGTTCCAGAGCCGTTGTATTCGCTGTTTTGCAGAATTTGCGCGAACAGGGCGACAGCGGAGGCAAATTGGAAATCGGCGTTTTGTTCGGTTTGCTGGAGCGACTGCTCGGAAGGAATATCGGCGCGATATTCCTGTTTATCCGGGGCTACCGCCTTGACGTCAGGGTCGTAGGAAGTCGTTTTCAAAATGCCGTATGAGATTTCAACGGTAAACAGGGGGCTGGCGATGTCGGTTGCCGATTTGGCGCTGGCGGTAAGTTCAAGTTCATACAAAGCGCATGTTTGGAATTTTGGGGGAATATTGGGTAACACAGGAGGTTTGTACGGCGATGTCTCTTCCTCGGTAAGTCTTTTTTCGTTCCCGAGAAGTCTGTACGCGGCAACGGTTTGACTGTTAAAATGAACTTGTACGCTGGCGTTTTGAGCGCAGTTCTTTGCAATGAATTCGTCTTGAGAGGCGATGTCGATTTTAGCCAATAACAACCCGGAAATCCATGGGTGCGGTCCGATTTGAACGCTAACCGTAAAGGGGGCGTTGTTGTCGCCCTGTTGTGTAACAGCATACTTAAAATGATTGACGTACTGGTCAACGCGAACGGTTTGCGCTGCCGGTAAAGAGTTGTTTTTTATTGCTGAAGCAAACAGCCGCCACGACGCGGAGCCGGGAAGCAGTTCAAAGGTGGAATCGGGCGCGTCGGCAGAAAATGTAACAGGATTTTCAACAATCAGTTTATTGGATAAATCCAGAACAGGATTGCCGTTATTTTTTTGGAGGGTAACGTTCCATGGGGTGTCGTTTTGTAACGGATTGATCAATTCCCGTTGTTTGCGATTTACCGCGTCTACAGGGAAAAGGGAAATAACGTCGTTATCGGACGCGGAGGGGTCGGCGGAGCTGTTAAATTGCTCTACCTGATCGGATGTAAAACCGTATTCTTTCCACGCGTCTTGTGGAGAGCGTTGCGAATTCTCTCCCGGCTTCGAGCCTGCGTCTGATTCCGTCTGGAAATTGTAATCCGGAGCCTGCGTAATCAGCGTTGGCGTTGCAGGTTCTGTAACGGGTTGATGATTTTTTATATAGGGATTGATACAGGAAAAGACAACTAAAATTCCGATTAGGACGACAAGTAAAATGTATAGATGAAACTGATTTTTCTGTTGAGCCGCTTTGGGGTCAAGTTCTTTTTTGTCAACAACAGGTTTTTCGTCCCGGGAATTTGAGCTTGGCGGAACGCCTTCTTCAGGCAACGCGATTTTTAGCAATTCAATAGTTTGACGCATTTGTTCAACGTTCTTTGCCAACGTAGGGCTGGAACGCAGCGCCTGCTCTATAACTTCGACCTGCGCCGGGTCAAGCTCTCCGAGCAGATAGGCGGTAATTCGCGGATCGTTTAGTTTAATCATTGCAAGGTTGCCTTAAAAAAGGGGTAAAAAGGGAAAGGGAAAAGCGCGACTAAGCGTCATTGAGCTTTTTCCTTAATTTCGTAATAGCTTCGTGCAATAGCCAGCCGATGGTTGTTTTGGTATCTCCTGTAATCTGCGAAATTTCTTCGTAGGAAAGCCCCTGTTGGAACTTGAGCATAATGACTTCCCTTTGTCGGGCGGGCAGGGTGTCGACAGCGTCAAAGACTTCTCCGAACGATTCCTGCTGCTCTAAGGCGTGATGTGGTTCCGCCGTTCGCTTTTGCGCCAGCTGGGGAAGGAAATCTGATTTCATAACGTCTTTGACTTTTTTCGTTCGTTTTTCTCGACGAAATTGGTCAATAAACAGATTTCTCGCTGTTCTGTAGAGCCAGGCGCGTTGAGCGCCGGGTTGAATTTCGGACTGGGATTGAAGATAGCGCAGGTACGTTTCCTGAACCAGATCGTCTGCCCAGGCGTTTTGACCGGTTAGACGGATCGCATAGACGCGGATTTCGTCGTAAAACGGCATATCGGATTGTGGGCTGGAGGACATGACAATACACTGGGGGAAACGTTTGGAATAAATAACGAACCTAAAATTAAAACGAATAATCAACGTTTGTTTTAGGATATATTATCTATTATACTTTTTTTTTATTTTTTGCAAATACACACGTCGCCGGGGGTTGCCAGTCTCCCCCTTGCAAAATAGCATTTTTCTGGAATAATAAAGAAATAATCATTTTTAATTCGCGCGGTCGATTACGCCGCACGCATTTGTTTCCCCTTAATCCCCTTTTATTGATCGGTTCCTATGGCTCTTAAAAACACTCGTAAAACGAATTATCCAGAATGGTATCAGAACGTAATTCAGGCATCAGACATGGCGGAAATTTCCGCGTCGCCGGGCTGTATGGTTATCAAGCCGTGGGGATATGGAATCTGGGAACGGATTCAACGTCTGCTCGACGAACGATTCAAAGCCACGGGACACGAAAACTGCTATTTTCCTCTGTTTATTCCGTTGAGTTTCTTCCAAAAAGAGGCGGATCACGTTGAAGGGTTCGCCAAAGAAATGGCAGTGGTAACGCACAGCCGCCTTACGCAGCAGGACGGCAAACTCGTTCCCGCCAGCCCGTTAGACGAGCCGTTGGTTGTTCGTCCGACGTCGGAAACGATTATTGCTGACGCGTTTTCAAAATGGATTGAATCTTATCGAGACTTGCCGGTTTTGATTAACCAGTGGGCAAACGTTGTCCGATGGGAAATGCGACCGCGAATTTTCCTCCGCACGCGAGAATTTTTGTGGCAGGAAGGACATACCGCTCACGCCAGCTACGAAGAAGCGGAAGAAGAAACGAAGAAGATGCTCGGCGTTTACGCTGAATTTGTCGAAAACTGCATGGCAATGCCGGTTTTGCAGGGGCGAAAGCCGGAACACGAAAAGTTCCCCGGCGCTATTGATACGTACTGTATCGAAGCCATGATGCAGGACGGTCGCGCGTTGCAGGCGGGAACGTCTCATTTCCTCGGTCAGAATTTTGCGAAGTCGGCTGACATCAAATTCCAGTCCGCTCAGGGAACGTTGGAATACGCTTATACAACGTCCTGGGGCGTTTCTACCGGACTTATCGGCGGTTTGATTATGACTCACGCCGACGATGAAGGCATGGTCGTTCCACCGGCTTTGGCGCCGTATCAGGTTGTTATCGTCCCGATTATTAAAAACAAGGAAAAGAAGGGCGAGATTCTCGAATACGCTCAGAAGATTTACGATTTGCTCAAAGACAAAACGTTTATGGGCGAGCGCGTTCGAGTTCGTCTGGACGACCGGGCGAAGGAATCCGTCGATAAAAACTGGGAATGGATTCGCAAAGGCGCGCCGATTATTTGCGAAGTTGGTCCGCGAGATATCGAAAAACAGGGCGCTATGATTAAAACCCGCATTTATTTCGGAACTCCGGAAGGCAAACAGATTGTTTCGATTGACGATTTCGCCGCCAATATCGAAGAACGTCTGACGAGCATTCAAAAGGCGATGTTCGACAAAGCCAACAATCAGCTGCAAACCCACATTCGCACAGACATCACAACGCCGGAACAGCTGGAACAGTACTTTACCGCTCAAAACGCCTGGTTGGATGACAACCCGACTCCGGTCTGCTTCGTTCGCGGCAAATGGTCTGGCGACCCGGCAACGGAAGAAAAGATGAAAGCGATGCGTATTACGATTCGCTGCATTCCCTTTGACCAAACGGGGACGGAAGGCGTCTGTCTGCTTTCTGGCAAGCCGGCAACTATGGACGTCGTCTATGCCCGGTCATACTAATAGAGCCTAAAACCAAGTTTTAGGACGCTGCTATACTATGAACAAAAGTTGGTTATGGTATAGCAGCCAAACCTGATCCGGTCGGAAGTCTTTTCCCAAAAAGAATTAAGCAAATAATAAAGGCGCCATCTTCGGCGCCTTTTCTTTATTGGAGAGGATATCTCAAGCCGGGAGGAAAAAAGCTTATAGAGTCTTTTCTACCTTAGCGAAAAATTCCGATTCCGTTTCGCTGTCGAGAATGATGTCTAAAATATCGTTCAGGCGCTTTTCATCGGTAATCGGTTCAAGAACCTGCTGAATTTTAGACGAATCTGAATCGGGATACTGCTTAGAATAGCGTCTGGCAATTGTGTTCTTTAACCCTTCCGCGCGTCCTTTTTCAACGCCTTTCGCAAGCCCCTCTTCGCGCCCTTGTTCGCGCCCTTCTTCGCGCCCCTGTGCAAGTCCTTTCTCAAGACCTTGCGCCATCCCTTTCTCCATGCCTTTCGCCATGCCTTCATCGAGAGCGTATTCCAGTTCCGCCTGACGGTCGCGTTCGGCTTTCTCTTGTCTTAACGCCAATTCGCGAAGCGTTGGGTCTTGACAAAGCGCGCGGTACTTCTTAATCGCCAATGCCAATCCTTCGTCTGAAAGCAAATCGTTCATTTCCGCCTCCGTTTTTTCATGTCCATTTTGGAAAAAGTCCACCCATTGAGAAAACTTAGTTTGAACCGAATTCGAGTTGGTAAAGTTCGCTTTCGGCAATTCAATGGAATGAATTTGCATTTGATCCGAAAACACCACTTTGGGGTTAGATTCCGAAGTCAGTGTAAACACATTGTGCATGTTCTCCAATTTCGGAAACATCACAAACTGGGCAACGATTATCGAAACAACAGGGTTCAAGAGCGTATAATTATCGCCCTCCGAAAGTTGCTGACTGTACAATCGGCTCCAGTAAAATAATATACGATTATTGAACCCCTTTTTGTTCGTTGTTTGCATTTCGATGTCGAAATACCGTCCATCCTGCCCCTGCGCTTTAACGTCCAACACGCCCACCTTGCCAGATTGCAGCGTGTTGAGTGTAAAGGGGCTGTGAATCGTAACCGATTTTATCAGCGGACGTCCAACGTCGGTCAACGTAGCGTTGATAAACGATTGCAGAGCTGGTTCGGAATCGGAACTCGCCATCAAAAAACTGAAAACAATGTCGTTCGTCAGTTTAGGATTTTCCATAAATCGAGATTTCCTTTTAAAAAGGGATCGAGAAACACGCCAAAACTATTTTCGTCAGATCTATTACTGACATCCAATAATTAATTTTAATGAAAAACGAATCCTTGTCAAGTGTTTGAACAAAGGTTCTTTTAACTAAAGCGCACGCCCGTATTTCTTTATTCTCTAAGGGGGACTTCTACCGAAAAATAAAAAAGGTAAAATAGTTTATATGCTGAGTATCAGGAATCGATTTTTTATATACGAAAATCTACAAACCATTTCCCCTGCTCTGCAGTTTCCCTTTTTCCTGCCCTTAATATAATGCCACGATATATTCTCACAATTGAAAGTTCCTGCGACGAAACGGCGGCAGCCGTAATCGGCGACGACGGCGTTGTCTATTCAGACGCGTTGGCAACGCAAGAGAAGTTGCACGCCTTATATGGAGGCGTCGTTCCCGAGTTGGCTTCTCGAGCGCACTGCGAACGAATCACGCCTATTTTAGACGTTACGCTGAAAAAAGCGCAGGATAAAATCCCGGGATTCACATTTAACGACCTGTCCGCAATTGCCGTCGCTAACGCGCCGGGGCTGGCAGGGTCGCTATTGGTAGGTCTGACAGCCGCCAAGACGCTGGCGGTTGTCTTCGATAAACCGTTGATTGCCGTCGATCATCTTCAAGCGCATTTGTATGCTGCGCAATTATTTGCCAACGAGCAGGCAAGAGAACGAGGAGAAACGCCGCAAAGCGTGTTCCCGTGCGTTGGACTGATCGTTTCTGGAGGTCATTCGACTCTTTACGAATGCAAATCTCCGATTGATTTTATCACGCTCGGTTCTACTATAGACGACGCAGCCGGCGAGGCGTTTGACAAGGTTGCCTCGATGCTCGGTCTGCCCTACCCTGGCGGTCCAAGCATTCAAAACGCCGCATTGACAGGAAACCCTAAAGCATATAATTTTACTCGTTCTTTACTCAACAATACAACGCGCCTGGATTTCAGTTTTAGCGGTCTGAAAACAGCTGTCAGATACGAACTTATCGGTCCTGGCGAACGAGAATTCCCTGACTTATCCGACCAGCCCCAACGACGAGCCGACCTTGCCGCCTCTTTCCAAGCGGCTGTTGTAGACTGCTTGGCTGGAAAAGCCGTTCTCGCGCTTAAAAAGACCGGGTATAAAACTCTCTGCGTTGGAGGAGGCGTTGCCGCCAACAAAGCTCTGCGAGAACGATTGGAAAAAGAATCCAAAAATCGGCATTTTAATCTGTATATTCCTCCGCTCAAACTCTGTACAGACAACGCTGTCATGGGCGCTGTTGCGTGGGAAATGTTTAACGCTGGGCGGTTTGCCGATTTAACCCTCGATATCGAACCGGGGTTAAGAAGAGTAACAAAATAGCTCTAAAAACAACAGGGGGTTAGAGACGAATCTCTACCCCCTGATTTTTTATTTACAATTTCTTTAATGATAATTTCTTTATCAATGTGAAATCGTTATCTCAACAATCGTTTAGCGAACAGTCCAGTACGGCGTGTCGCACGGATCATTCCACAGTTCGAGCAGTTCGTCGTCCATTTTTGCAATGAACATCTGGAATCCGGCAGCTTCCTGAACGGTAAGCATTTCTTCGCACTTGGCGTCGGCAAGAATAATACCCTTTGAATCCAGGTATTTTTTCAAACCATTGAGCACGATAAACATTTCCATGTGAGTCGTCGCTCCAGAGCCGTTGATAATCGCAACAATCTTGTCGCCTTCTTTTGCGTCAACAGCTTTAAGAAGTTGTTCCGCCATGATTTGAGCGGTTTCGTCTGCCGTTTTGATTTTGCAGCGACCTCCGCCGCCTTCGCCATGCTGTCCCATGCCGATTTCCATTTCGTCGTCAGCCAAAGTAGCGATTTCCTGCCCGGTAGCGGGGTGAGTGGCTCCGCGCATCGCAACCGCCAGTGTAGCCATATTGTCGTTGAACTTGTTGGCAACGCGGCAAACTTCGTCCAAAGACCAACCGCGTTCAGCCGCAGCGCCGGCAATCTTTGCCAACGGAATGCAGCCGACCAAACCGCGGCGATCCGCCATAGGAGCGCCAATGCCGGCAGAAATGTCTTCGTGAGTGTTGATCGAACGAACGTTGAGTCCTTCGTCTTCCGCCATTTCCATTGCCATGTCGCCGCTCATTACGTCGCCGGCATGGTTGAGGACGATTAACAGAACGCCGGCTTCCCGATTCATCTTTTCCAATGCCTTAAAGACATTCGGTCCTCCAGGAGCGGCAAAAATGTCGCCTGCAACAGATACGTCTAACATGCCGTAACCGACAAAACCGCTAATCGCGGGTTCATGACCGGTGCCGCCCATCGAAACGATAGCAACCTTGTCGCTGGGCTTCGGATTAGTGCGACAGACCAATTTCTGGTCGATAGTAATCTTGTCGGGGAACGCAATCTGCATGCCGGACAAAAGTTCGGCGGTTAAGTTTTCGGGGGCGTTGATGAATTTCTTCATAACCATGACAGGAAATCTCCAATTATGAATTACAGATGAATTAAAACTGCGTCAAACAAGAAACGGCTATACTTCGTCAAAAAAACGAATAAAGCTGCGGTCGTTTCTCTCACGCTAACAATGTTGTTTTCATTATGTTAAACAATATTTTAACTGAATTGTTCAGGGAATGCAAGCCCTTACAGAAAAGAAAAAGAAAAATTTTGAGAAAAAAGGATAAAGTTCAACACTCTTTTTGCTTCTCCAGCCATTGTTCCAACGCGTCTGCCATGGCGTCCATCGTTTCATAACGATGTGCAGGATTGCGGCTCGTTGCGCGTTTAGCAATAGCCTTCAACTCCGGATCGGAAGCTTTATTCAGCATTTCCATCATCGTTTTTCCAAGTGCGAATTGGTCAACTTTGGGCGTATTGGCGCTCGGAGAATTTGGGTCAAACAGGCGTTCCGGCGGCATATATTTCATCGTCCCGCCATTCGGAGGAACGTCGGGCGCAGCGTCTCCGCCTGCCAAATCAAAATCGGAAAGACGCACAGAACCGTCGTGGGTCAAAAGGATGTTTGCCGGTTTAACGTCCCGATGAATGATGCCATGCTCATGGGCGTATGCTAAACCTCGAGCCGCCTGATAAATAATCTGCGCCGCGGATTGATCTGACGTCTTATCCGGGAAAAGTTTTTTTCTGTCTATTTTATCTAAACTGGAACCGTCAACGAATTCCATAACGGTATAAACAATGTTGTCCAAACGACCGGATTCATAGAAAGCAATAATGTTTTCGTGATGGAGAATCTTTAAGATGTCCGCTTCTCTTATCGCTTGAGGCATTCTGTGCACTTTAAGAGCGGCGATGCGATTTGAATCGGTATCGACAACTTTGTAAACTGCGCTCATCCCGCCAGAACCAATTTCGCCAATAATGCGATAGCGTCCAATTTGTTCCGGCATTTTCGGCGGCTGTGTCAATGTGAAAGCAACCGTTTTGGTTGTTTCCGTTCGGTCAAGGCCTTCTAACAACTGAGTTACAGGTAAAATCTCCAGCAGTTGAGTCTGAAACTGAGGCCACCGAGCGGCAAAGGAGTTAATAGAGACGTCCTCGCCTGCGCGAACAAGCTGTATGTACTGTTCAATTACTTCGTCTAATGTCATGATGTAAAATCCTTAAGTTCATCCAGCTTTTTCTTAAGGTGTTGAGCTGCGTGGACGTAACGCCTTGACGCGGCATTGGGAGAAATGTTGAGTATAAGAGCGCAATCTTTGTACCCAAGCTGCTCAAAATGACGCATGATAAGAATTTCTTTGTCTTGCTCCGATAGCTCGTCTAACATCTCGTTGACAACGGAGGCGCGCTCTTTACGCATTATTTTTTTACTCGGAGACGTTATCGAATCTGCCAATCGATTGAGAAAATTCGTTTTCGTTTCGTCCATGCCTTCGTACAGTTCGTTGCCTGAATCGCGTTTGTCCGCATGGACAAAACGCTCTTTGTCGGTAAGCGTTTGCAAAACAATTTTTCGCAATTTAACCAGTATCGGCATTTCCGGTTTATCATTAAAGAATTCCAACCGTTTGCAGGCATCAACAAACGCCTCCTGAAGAACGTCCTCAACGCCGATTTGCGTTTTGAGTTTTACCGACGCTCGGGCTTCAATAATCTTCAAAAGCAAATTTCGATATTCCTCGAAAGCTTTAGCGATAGTATCAAGAATGGAGTCCTGTTTAAGCATGATAAACCCTTTCCGGCTACGGTTAGACATTTTTAATTATTTTATCACATAGAATAAAAAATGTCAAGAAGCGCCCAGAAAAAATTAAATATTTCAAAAAAGATTGTGTAATCCGCTATAAATTACGATGACCGTTTCGATTCTTAATGAAATTGAAAATTGAAAAGAGATTATCAAGCGCGGCAAAGAACAAAATAAAAAAGAGCAAACAAATCATTGCTTGCTCTAGTATGCCGAAACGGACGGCGCGGAAAACCGCGCCAGCGAAATTGAGGGTGTCGGGGCTCGAACCCGAGACCCTATTTTATTTTCTTGTCAAAAAAGCGCAGTTACGGCAAAAATTGCCTGATACCTATCTATTTTAACAAAAATTTTTCGAACGGCTCGGAAACCCCCGTTGACACAAAAGCGGGGTTGTGGTTTAATGTGTAAAAGTTTGAGCTTGACGGCGTAGGAAACCGAAAAAGAAAAACAAACTCACTAAAAGAAATTCTGTAACAGTTGGAATCATCAAACCGCGGGAGTCAAATCTCAAGGTTTAGCGCAGGAGTTTTTACAGAATTTCTCCTGCGCTTTTTTTATCGCTTTTTTATCGCTTTTTATGAATCCTCCAAACGTAACGGTAATGGGCACCCCGCTATAGCAGGATGCGAAAACGGGGGCTTTATTAAAATTTTGCGGATTATGTAAAAAGTAAGCTATAGTTAAAAAGCAAGGAGCACGTGGACGGACGGAGCCATTTTGACAATCACAAAGGAGTTGAAAAAATGGAACTTGAACCAAAAACAACAGTTGCCGATTTGCTTAACTTAGCGGCAGACAATCCAGCCGTTCTAAATTTGACGTTAGACGGCATTAGTGTATTAGTTAAAACAGTTAAAAACGCGCGAACAGACGGGTTAAGCAGTGCAATGACGTTATCGCAGTTTTATAAAAATTGGTATTTGCCAAAAGTAGCCGTTCGGAATCGACAGACCGCGGAAACGCAGGCAGAAAGAGCGACCGCCTTTAAGTACTGGGCGCAATTCACCGGCGACCCGTGTTTGTCTGAACTGACCGACGATACCATCGACGCCTTTGTATCCGGTTTATTCCAGGTTAAAAAGCCAAACGGTAAAAGGTTAAGCGACCAAACCGTGAAAAAGCATTTAGCAGCGGTTGAAAGCGTTTTAATGTATGCGGGACCAAAAAGCAGCAAAAACAAGCGGGTGGTCGGGCTGATCGCAGACGTGCCAGAGTTCCCTGCGATACAAAAGCGGGCAGACGTCAACGGCAGAACGCCTACATTCAAGGAGTTCGGAAGAATACTAAAGGCTTGCAGCGTAGCAAAAAGACCAAATCTCGAAGGTATAACAGCCCCCGAGTGGTGGAAATGCGCTTATTTGTTCCTGTATGCAACGGGGGTGCGGTATTCAGACTTCATAAACGCGCGCTGGGAACATATTAAAAAAGTGCAGGACATAACCGCCCTTGTTATTCCTTCAGAAAACGAAAAGACGCACAGAGAGCGAATTGTTCCGCTTAACAAGCAGGCATTGGCGGTGTTAAACCAGTTACCGCGATTAGGCAGGGAAGAAAAAATATTTAAGTTTGACACTGACAGCGAGCGGGCGGTTTATAAAGCAATCGTAAAAGAGCGAAAAAGGATCGCAAGAGCGGCATTTGTGAAGCCCATTCTTGCAACTTTTCACGCAATAAGACGCCTGACGGCGACAATGCTTGAACCATCGGCGGCGGCGCTTGTGCTGGGAAACAATCCCTTGACTTGCCGACAGCATTATCAGACCGTAGCAGTAGCGGCCCGAGCAGTAGAAGCCCTTCCAATTCCAGAGGGAGTGTAAAGAATGGGTATGAAAGCAAGGGTAAGGGTATGAAAGCAAGGGTAAAAAATGGTTTATTTCACCGTTTTGAGAGTTAAGAATTTCGAACCGAAAAGCCCGGAAGAAACGCCTGCAGACGGAGTAATTTTAAAAGCAATACCGTTAATTGGGGTAATACCCGTTATTGTGCGGGAGTTTAATCATCTTGTTTTAAAGAGCGGGTTTATGCCTCACATCTGGGCGGTTTTGTACTTATCGCCAAAACAGCCGGAAATCGGCGAAAAGGCAAATCCGGAAAAATTTTTGACGTTAAAAGACGTTGAAGAACTTTGTAAATGGGGAAAGGGGCACCCCCACAAACTAGAGAGGTAGTCCAGCGGCAGAACGCATGGCTCATAACCATGAAACCGCGGGTTCGAATCCCGCCCTCTCTTGTCGTTGACGCGGTAGCGTCAACGTGGATTGAAACGCATTTAGAAAAATGCAAAAAAACGAACAGCGGAAGTCCCTGTTCTTCCAGGCGCGGCGCAGGAAAGAGCCGGCGCCCGTCTGGTTTTTAATAAAATTCTGATTTTAGAAAGGAATCAAAAAAATGCTTGCACTTACAAGAGCAACTAACGAAGGACTGGTTATTATCGATAGAGAAACCGGCGTAAAAATCAAAATCTTGTTTAAAGTCTTGGATCGCGGCAAAGTTCGGGTAGGAGTTGACGCGCCGGAACAGTTTGAAATCATACGGGAAGAACTGCTAAAAAGACCGGCAAAAGTCAATCGTTAAAGAAAGGAAACATAAACCACAGCCTTGACGGCGTAGGAAACCGGCAGGGCGCGAATCAAACTCACGCAATCATGCTTGACATATTAGCGCAGGGCAAGAAGCCCGAAGGAGCGGCGCGGCGACCGACACAGACGGCGCAGGCACTAGCGGGTTATTTATTGAAGTTGACAAGTCCAAAGACGTTGACGGTAAGAGAGGCGGCGGCAATACTCGACCGAGACATTCGCAGCGTTAAGACAGCGGTCGGCGCGCTTAAAGGGTACGGCGTCAGTATTTCAATCGTTGACGATTTTATAAAATTCTTTCCGGACACAGCCGCGCCGATCAGAACGCAGGAGCCGGAATTGGATTTTACGGCGCCGACAATCGAAGGGGAGCTTGTGGAGTTTGACGCGGCGGCGTTTGAAGAGCCGGTAGAGGATCAACTCTCCCTTTTCGGCGGTTACTATCAGGCGCAGCCAAAGGCGGTCGGTTATGCAGATTTTCCGGTCGTTGCAGCTTGCAGCGTAAGACAGCCGCGGGAACAAAAAAATAAAATTCCAGAGCCGGAAACAGACGCAGCGGCGCAAGACTTGCGCAAACCTTGCGCAAACTTTGTACAGAGTTTGAACAAACCTTGTACAGAACTTGCAGAAAAGACCGAAAAACCGGAAAAAACAGAGCCGGAACCGGTTAAACAGACCGGCGCGGAAAACGCAGCGGCGGACGTTCCGGAACGGTTGAGAACCGCGATGCAGCGCTTGAGTGAGACCTTCGCAGGGTTGAGCAGCGGCGAAAGCAGTAGCAGCGGAACAAAAAATATAAACGCGCAGGCGCGCGGGCACGCGCCCGTTACCAAAGAAAAACAAGAAATTAATTTAAACCAAAGTCCCAAAGTACCTTTAAACGCTGGTATTATCAAACAAAGACCAAAGTTCAACGCGGCGGAACGAAAAAAGCGAAAAGCCGAAATTCTCCAAAGACTGCCGACGCTGAACACCGCGGCGGCGGAACACGTTGTCGGGACGCTTGCAAATATGATGGCGTTCGGGACAATGCCGGAATCGGTTTTTTATGAGGCGCTGGAAGACACGGCAGCGCCGACCGTGAGAAACAAAGGGGCGTTCCTAAACGCCAAAGTACAAAAATTAAAAAGCAAGTACGCATACAAGAGCGAAAAGCCCAGGAAGAAGGAAGAGCCGAAAGACGAACCGGCAGACGTTCCGGTCGTTGACGCTGACAGCGCAGCGCTTGACAAAGTATCTTCCAGGGCGCATGACTGGTTAGAGAACCATGAACCGCAAGACCGACCGACGCTGAACAAGGTAACAGAGGAAACGCGCCGGGTAGTTCCAGAGGTTGAAAAGCCCAAAACGTTCAGACCGGGCGGAATACCGCTTAGAGACACGCAAAATATTGAACAGGTTGTAAAGGACGTTTATTCATGGTTAGGAGACAGAGCGGAAACGTTTTCAATTCTGTTTAGTGAGTACTTGGAGAGTAAAAAAAATGAATGAAGAAGAATTGCTGAAGCAGCTTGAAGAAGCGTTGAAAATTCATGAGGTAACAGTAAGTCCGAGCTTAAAGGAAAAGCTCACGGTTTGCAAGTGCAAAGAGTGCGGTCGTTATGTATTGAGCATTAAAAGAAAAGGTGAGAAAAATACATATTGTTCTAAAGTTTGCAAAGTAAAATTTTATAACAAAAAGTATCAGCCATCAAAGTATTTTAGCGGCAGAACGTTCTTTTGTAAAATGTGCGGAAAAAAGGTTGAGGTAAATTCAAAAAACGAAAAAAACCGTAAGTTTTGCAGCGTTCTTTGCCGGGTTAGTTATCAAAGGTACCAGAGAGCAAAAAATAAAGAGCTTGTTTATAATCGTTTTTTAGAAGCAAAAGAAAAAGCCCAAAAATGAAATATGTAACCTTAAAACAAAAAATCCCAAAAGGTAAGGTCTGGTTTACTTTTCAAGAGTTCGCGGCGCTATTTGGTAAAGGGAAAGCAAGCGCTGAAATATGGGTAAGAAGTGGACGAATCCCGAAAGAGTGCGTAAAAGGTTTAAGTCCTATTTTGATAAACGTAAAGGCGGTAAAGTTTGTTGACGGTAAGGCGCGGGATTTAAGAATTAAAAGAAACAAAGAAAGCGACGGAGGAAACGTTGACTATTCAAAACTAATCGAAATGGACGGTTACGAACTGACCGCCGAACAGCACAAAAGGCGGTTAGAAGTTAAAGAAGCGGGGCTGAAAAATTTGACAAAAGAGCGGGAAGAGTTATAATATATTCATTTATGGAGACCAAGAAAATGAAGTTATATAACGCTGACGCTCTGACTATAATTCAAAATCTACAGAAAG
>JAZQDP010000360.1:0-3805 GCA_045546875.1 Thermoguttaceae bacterium
TTGAACCGTAGTTCAACATTATCGCGTAATTAACGAACTAAAGCATTATGCTTCGTTACCAGCTATTCCTGGCAGGTTGCTCCTCAGCAGAGCCTGCTTCCGCTTCGCTGGATAGGGATAATATAGCTTATGCTTTGTTCCGTGCCTAAAAAAACCTAACAAAAAACTTAAAATTTCCAAAAATTTTCGTATTTACCTACTTGACTTTAACACAGAAACTCCGATATTGTCATAAATTAGTAACTCCATTACGATTTCCGGGGGCTTACGCACCCTGGCTCGCCTATCATCTTTTAAAACTTTGCGAACTTCACGAACTAGAGCGTGAGATATTATAAACGTTCGCTTGGACGGCGAACTGCGTAATTCTGCTCCCGCTGGCAGGCTGCATTACCGCCTTTCAATCCTATTCCCCACTGCCTCCTGTCACTTTTTCGAGAAATTTCAAGTAGAAAAAGTATATTCTCCCTGAATTAAAGCGCTCTTGGACTGTGTCCATTATAAAAATCCATTTAGAAATAGTTCTAACGCCGTACAAATATCTATAAGATATTGAGCATCTTCTCTAATATCGAAATTTCTTAAATTTTTTCGAAAAAATACCCTAATCGCGCGCCATATTATTGACAAAAAAAAAAAACAATTATGATATAATACAAATGAAGGGACTTTTGAAGTGAAAAAGTCTCAAAGTGTTTCCTATTTACACATGTATGGAGTTTTTTACCATGAAAAAGATTCTTACTGCTGTTATTGCGGTTGCACTTTGCACAATTCTGTGCTGCAACGCAATGGCTTTAGGGTCTAACGACGCCATTACCGCGCCGCCGCCAACGCCGCACCATGGCCCTGGTCCTGGCGGACCTCATCGTCCCGGTCCTCACATTCCCCCACATCCGGCTCCGCCTCCGGGACGTCATTGCCCTGGCTGCCATCGCCATCATCCACCGCGTCCGCTTCCGCCACCACCGCGACCTGGACGTCCGCCATTGCCGATGCCCCATTGCCCCGGTTGCCCATTCGGACATGGACCAATGCATCACTAATCCAATATGATTCATATAAGTTTATGACTTGTATGAATTTCTAAACCGGCTTTCTGGTTCAGTAGGTATGAGTGATAAACTTCATTTTCCGTATACTTACTGAATCAGATTGTTTATTTTTCTCTTATTGATAGTATTCGAGAATCGTTTATACGCCTATCGAATACAAATCATTGAAATATATGTGATTATTATAATGGAACTATTACAAGTTAAAAGAATTTCAGCCTTTTTAATAATCGCTATTATTGCAGCCGTTTGCAATACCGTTGAACTTAAAGCTGACGATTGGGTTAGAGTTCAGAACTTCCCTGTTAAAGTGTATCAGGATACGCGAACAGGTCTTTACTGGAGTGTAACAATCTCTAATGCCGGCAATAGCAATGCAAATGCGAGACGCATCGCCAATCGATATGGATTTCGTTTACCGAGCTGGGACGAAATTCGCGATGTTGTCAACAATAATAACGCTATTAACTGGTTAGAAATGGAAGACGGCTTATTTGATTTATACGAAACAGACAATCCTAATGTCTTAGCTGGCGCATTTGGAGGCAGCGTTGAAACAAAACGTCCTCGACAACCAATTATTACACAAACCTGGGTTTTGGGCGTTAGCGAATATCCGCCGCCAGCGCCATAGAATTAATAATCGTAAACCGACAAAACAAATTTAATATTGTGATTCATCCGGTAATTGCTTTCCAATTTGTTACGAGTGAGGAAAATTACTCCCTACTGTCTGTTGATAAGTGTGAATCTGCCGGAAAAACCGATATTATATAATTTATTTGAGGTTGCCATTTTTTTCCAAAATCCTAATTAAAGGAGAACCATTATGCAAAAAAAACTGTTTTTTATCGTGTTTGGTCTGCTCTTATTGATTTCTTATCCGACTTCGAGCGTTCTGGCTAATCCCACAGCAGCGGAACTCACGGACATGCCTAAGCCAATGGCAGCGGAGATCACTGATACACCTTCGCCAAACGCAACGTGGAGCGCCCCCAAGTACCATCCAGAAGTTGGCGACAAAATCGTTTACGTGAATGGCAGACGCGTTCGCAATGAAACGGAATTCCGTCGTGCGATTCGCAATTCTCCACAGAGAATTGAGCTTGGAATCGTTGATCACCGAACTCATAAATTATATCATCTCCGCACCAATCTTTGGTCTCCTAACAGACAGACCCGTCTTGGGATCTATGTTAAAACTGGTAAAAGATATGATGGCGTTATCGTTACTGATTTTATGCCTAATAGTCCAGGAATGCGATGCCAGCGCTTGAAAGGGGAATTGCCTCCTGTGCGTAACGACTGGTATGATGACGACTTTGATGAGTATGATGAAGACGATGATTGGTATGATGATTGATATTCAATAATCAGATTGATTTATCATCAGAAAAATCTGTTTCTTTCGGCAAGCGCCTGTTATTGTTGCGAGTTGCGAAAAGTGAAAAACGTATGCGCCTCACCCCCCCCCTCAACCGAGAGCTTATGCGTTTCGTCTGCCCGCCAAACTCGCAACTAACAGGTACGCCGTTATCGGATAAGTCATAAATTATTAACCAGGATTTTTCAGCCAACGATTAATATAACGGGATAATTTTACTTAATGATTTTATAATTAAGGAGTAACTATGACAACATCATTCAATCGCAACCAACTCAATTCAAAAAATCATGCTTCTCGAACCCTTAAAATCGAAAGTCTTGAGAACCGTGAACTTTTAAGCGTTGTTTCTCCTTTCGCTAGCGCAGACAACCTTACAGAAAATGTTTCTGCCTATGTTTCCTCTATAATCCCGTCTACCTCTGGTCTTTTCCCAGAAACGAATCTGGAAATCCCGCTTCCGCCTCAATCCAGCCCGACCCGAGGGGCGCCGTTTGAAGTAACTCTGGAAAAACCGCTGGTTCAATCGTTTCCAAAGGCTCTTTCAGCCGGCAATACAAATTTATCTCCGATTGTTACGGCTCCATTGGAAGTGAATCTGGACTCCCCGATAATTCAAGCCGCGCCAACTCTTAATGCCTCAGCGACAACCGCTACAAAAATTGTTGTTAATACTGTTGACGATACGGTTAATAGCGACCGTTACACATCTTTGCGAGAAGCGATCCAGAAAGCCGCTGACGGAGCTGTTATTACGTTCTCAAGCAGCATGAAAGGAAAAACGATTTATCTTTCCAGTACTTTGAATATTTCAAAGAATATTACCATTGACGCCAGTTCTATTTATGATAGCAAAAATGATGAACCGGGGCTGATAATCCGAATGAGCGGTTCTAATTTCATGCTTAATATTAACGCTAAAAACTTTACAATTAAAGGCGTTGAATTCTCCAGTTCTTCCGGATATGCAGGTGGAATGTATTGTTATGGGAGAACGTCTAGCGTCCTAAACGTTCAAAAGTGTCATTTTCATAATCTCAATGTTGGCTGCGGTTTCCAGGGAGATACGTCAAGTGCAACTGCCAATATTGACAACTGTAAAATTAGCGGCATGACAAGTTACGGTTTGGGAAACGCCTCTTTCGGAAAAATGAATATTACAAACTGTACTTTATCCAATTGCTCATACATGGGCGTTGTAAATGCATCAGGCGGTAATATGAAAATTGAGAATTCCTCATTGTTTTCATCAAAGTTCACTATTGACAATAGTGGGACTTTGACAATCTCACATTGTACAGTCTCCAATAATTCGGGAGGATGTATCATTTCCAATTACGAAGGCAGCAGCGCCTATATTGACAAC
>JAZQDP010000361.1:0-6344 GCA_045546875.1 Thermoguttaceae bacterium
GTCAACGGTGAGAATAAATCTGTTATTGATACGCAAGCAACTGCAACGTCGATTTATGCTCAGTTTAACAACGTTGGCGAGTATGCAATTACAGCCTCGGGGGCGGAAGATAACAATTACGATTTTGTCTATCAGTCTGGAACGTTGACGGTTGTTCAGAAGTCTGTAACGGTTTCATTTGATAATTATGAAGGTTTAATCTACAACGGACAAGAGCGGTCAATCTCAGCAACTGTTTTTGGAACTCTTGATAACGATGATGCAGGATTGACGTTGACATATAATAACCCTGTCAAAGACGCCGGTTCGTATACGGCAACTGCTTCGATTTCTAACGGGAATTACGTCTTGACGGGAACGACAATGCAGAACTTCTCTATCGATAAAGTAACTTTGACGGCAAAAGCAGACAATCAAACGATAACCTACGGCGATGCGGCGCCTGCGTTTACGGTAACGTATGCTGGATTTGTCAATGGAGAAGACGAGTCTGTTATTAATTCAAAACCAACGTCGTGGTCGTCATATACTCAATTCAACAACGTTGGCGAATATACAATTACTGTTGGAAGAGGCTCTGACAATAATTATAAATTTGTATATGAGTCGGGAACTCTAACCGTTGAACAGAAGAATGTAACAGTGGCGTTTGACGATTATCAGGGACTGTTTTATAACGGTCAAGAGCAAACCATTTCTGCGGTAATATCAGGTCTTGTCAATAACGATGACTCAGGATTATCCCTCATGTACGACAAAACCGTCAAAGACGCAGATTCTTATACAGCAACGGCGTCAATTTCCAACGGAAATTATATTTTAACCGGATCAACTACTCAAGATTTTGAAATTGGCAAAGCAACGCTGACCGCATTGGCAGATAATCAGTCGATAATTTACGGTGATGAGGTTCCAACTTATACAATCACTTATACCGGCTTTGTCAACAGCGAAGACGAATCTGTTATTGACAAACTGGCGCAAGCAACGAGCGCTTATTCTCAATTTGACGCCGTTGGAAATTATGCAATTACGGTTTCCGGAGCGTCGGACAATAATTACGATTTTGTATATGAATCAGGAACGCTGAGCGTCAATCAAAAATCGGTAACCGTTTCATTTAGCGGCTATTCAGATTTGACCTATACCGGTGTGCAGCAGGATATTTCAGCAACCGTATTGGGCGCAGTCAATAACGACGATGTTGGTTTGACGTTGAATTATAATGCTCCAGCTAAAGACGCGGGTTCCTATACGGCAACGGCGTCAATTTCCAACGGAAACTATATTTTAACCGGTACAACTACGCAAGATTTTGAAATTGGCAAGGCGACGCTGACCGCAACGGCTGATAATAAAACAATAATTTACGGCGATGTCGCTCCAACGTACACGGTTTCTTATACAGGTTTCGTCAACGGTGAAGACAAAGCAGTCATTGACCAGCCGGCACAAGCAACGAGCGCTTATTCTCAATTTGACGCTGTCGGCGAATATGCAATTACGGTTTCCGGGGCGTCTGACAATAATTACGATTTCGTTTATGAATCAGGAACGCTGAACGTAAAACTCCCGTCAATTAGTCTTTATGGTTCAATTCAAACGGAGAGTTCCAAAACGGACATTCGTAATTCCGTTGCTGCCGATTCGATTCCCGAGTCGATTGAATCCATTGATAACTGGTCTGATTTCTGTTTGGAAATTTGGGCGGATGAATATGTTGTTCAATCATATACAGCAACAATTGTATATGACTCAACAATTTATATTCCAGTAACATCGTCAATCCAAACGCAATCTGGTATAGAGTTTACAATCAATTCGATTGATACGACGGATCCACGCAACGCGGAGATGTCTTTTACGGCTTCCTCTGACAACTCGATTTCTTCAGACGAAGGAACGTCATTCATAATGGCGCAAATTGCCTTTGAACCTGTTAGCGCTAACGGCGATCCGGAACGAGGGTTGGCAATCAATTCTATCGCTTCTCCGATTATTGTTGACGGGACTGAGGTTGCAACTGATATTGTGTCATACGATTACGATTTGAATCGGGATGAGGTCGTTGACGCTCAGGATTTTATTTTGTTTGCCACGGTGTTTGGCGTGGAGATTGAAACGTCTGCTCAATATGCGGCTTTATCGTATCAATATCAGCAGGTTGCTTGCGCCTCGGATTTCGATAACGACGGGGTTGTTAATGTAAACGATTTTATCCTGTTTGCGATTCATTTTGGATCCGTAAAACAAGTTAATTCAGGGGTATTGGCTCTCAATGCAGCATTGCCAGATTGGAATTTCAATGAGACGCTCTCGATGGGGAATGTTGAAAATTCCTCTGTTCAATTAACAGAAGCATCCAGTGGAACAATGACAACACAATCTATGACAGAGCCAAGCGCTGTTCAATCGTTGCATTCCTCGTTGCCAGTTCAGACTGTTCCGATTGAAATTCATGAGATTGAACAATATGAACTGATAACCTCAGAAGTTCAAACGGTTGCTTCCAAAGAATGTAAATTGTATGTTGAAAATTCCGTAGAGTCATACCAGGCGTTTGGTCAGACTCTTGATTCTATTGATTTCATTCAGGATGTTTCTGATAGTTTAATCGATTCCAATACAGAGCTGTTTGCAGATGAAGATATCCAATCCAAACCGGATAACGACGTTGTGGATGCGATTTTCAAGGAATGGGAAATCGAACCGGAATGGGATGATATAATATGATGTTGAAGTCAGACGAGATGAAAGGAATGTTATTGTGCGTATAATAGCGATGTCAGATCTCCATTTCAAAAGTGGGTATGATGATAAACTCAAATCTTTAGTTCAGACGATTGGAAAAGCTGACATGGTTTTGCTGGCAGGCGATTTAACCCATTTTGGTTCGGCTCCAGAACTGAATTCCGTTCTGACCCTGATTAGTAAAATATCGCCTGTAATTTATGCTGTTCCGGGAAACTGTGACACCCAGGAGATTGCTGACGGACTAAACGCACGAAACATTGATTTGGAGGGCAGAGCTATTCTTGAAGGATTCTGCCTTGTTAATGGTTTGGGAGGCGTTCCTAAATGGCGCAATAAAGATTACAGTTTTTCAGAGGAAGAACTTGCCCAAACGCTTGAACGCGGAATGAATGAGGCAAATGGTTTATTAAATCAAAATCCTGGAACGTATGCTCGGATACTTCTTTCTCACACGCCGCCATACGGTTCTAAAGCTGACCGGGCAATGTATATGAAACACGTAGGCAGTTTATCGGTTGCGGAACACTTGCAAAAAGTTCGCTATGACGTCTGTATTTGCGGGCATATTCACGAATGCGTTGGCGTTACGACGTGGAGTAACGCTCAGCTGGTAAATTGCGGTCCCGCCCGTCGGGGATATTATGTTGATATTAACATAGATTCAACCGCAAATGGAGCATTGAACATCGATATAAAATCAAAGCGAGACGGAAGTCGATTTTGGATTTAGGATATGCTCTATTCTGCTTGACTGAAATGTTTTTAGACGACGTCTTGATTTTATTCAAATGAATTTTCGTGTAAAGTCCGAACGGTTACGTCAGCGGGCAATGCGTTAAGAAAACGTTCCGAAATGTTGCAAGTGATGCAAACCGTCCCGTCTTCATTAAATTGACGTTCGGAGATTACGCTGTTTTCTGATACAAACGATAGCAGTTTTCCATTTTTAGCGGGAAAACGCAATTCAACGTTTTTATAGTTTGAACTCAACGCCTGGGCAACTTTTTGGGCTAATTTTTCCAATCCGATTTTTTTACTGGCGCTGATAAATACGGCGTTCGGAAAAGCCATTTTCAGGCGACGATAACGTCCGATGCCGGAAATGTCTCCTTCCTGTAATTTCTCTTCCAGGCTGGCTCCTAAAGTTTCGTTTCCCTGTTCGTCCCATGGGGCAAACAAGTCCGCTTTATTGATAACCAACACCGTTTGTTTTTCGTCTACGCCTAAGTCTCGCAAAACCTCGCTTGCCGCTTCAATTTGAGCGAATACGTCAGGATTGGAACCGTCGGCAACATGGAGAAGTAAATCCGCGCGAACGGCTTCTTCTAGCGTTGCTCTAAAACTGGCAATAAGATGGTGAGGCAAATCTCGAACGAACCCAACGGTGTCGCTGACCAGGGCGCAGCCCCAGGATGGAATCTCCCAACGGCGCGTGCGAGTGTCGAGCGTTGCGAAAAGCTGGTCTTTTACATATACGTTGGAATTGGTAAGAGCGTTAATCAGTTCGCTTTTTCCAACGTTGGTATATCCAACTAACGAAATTGTATTAGACGAAGATCTGGCTGAAACTTCTCGCTGTTTTCGTTTATGAATATCGTCTAAAGCGGATTTCAGATCGTTAATTCGTTTTTGAGCTAAACGACGGTCAACTTCCAGCTGCTTTTCTCCGGGACCTCGCAATCCAACGCCGCCTTTGGTCTGTCGAGACAGGTGCGTCCACATTCTTTTTAAACGAGGCATGGAATATTCGAGTTGCGCTAATTCGACCGCCAGTTTTGCCTCGTGCGTTTGAGCGCGAATGGCAAAAATATCCAAAATCAGTTCTGTTCGGTCGAGGACTTTAACTTTAAGTTCGTTTTCCAGGTTCTTCGTTTGACTGGGCGACAAATCGTTGTTGAAGATGACAACGTCTGCCTGATGAAGTTCAATCAGGGCCTTGAGTTCATCGACTTTCCCTTGACCAAAGCAGGTGGCAGGATGGGGCGTTGCGCGTCGTTGTACGATAGAAGCGGCTATTTCAACCCCGGCTGCTGCGGCTAACCCCTCCAACTCGTCCATTATTCCATCAGTTTGTTCGGAATTATAATTGGATTGTATTACGCCAGCCAAAATGGCAAGTTCTGGTCGTTTAGCTGTAGAAATTGTTTCACCGGGCTGTAAGGATTCAGAATTGTTCATCAGTTAAAATGCAGTATTGAACGTAAACAGAGGGATTACATGTGGATGCACAGGGGATAGAAATAAGTAGCCAAATGGTAAACCATAGGCGCGGCAAAGCAAATGGAATCGATTCTGTCGAGGATGCCGCTGTGCCCTTCAATTAAAGTGCCGTAGTCTTTAACCCCGCGATCGCGTTTGATGGCGGAGAGCGTCATTGATCCAGCGGCTCCCATCATGCTAATAGCAAACCCCATGATTCCGTCGCACCAATAGGGAAACGGCGTTACCCAGCATAATAAAGTCCCGATAAGGGCGGCGGCTAGCGAGGAGCCAATAACTCCTTCCCACGTTTTTGTGGAATTGATTGACGGCGCGATATGATGGCGGATTGGGAAAAGCGAGGATGCTAAATAATGAAGTACGTCGCTAACCTGAGCGATAACAATAAAAAAGATAAAAATGCCAATGTTGGCGCTGGGGGAACTGCCTTGGACGTTAATCGTCAAAATTGCTGGCGCATAGGATAAACTGTAAATGCAGATTAGCATGCCCATGTCTATTTTTGCCGCGCGTTCCAGAAAATGCGTGGAATCGTCGGAAAGTGTGATGCACGCTGGAACTAACAGAAATGCGTATATTGGAATAAAAATGCTATAGGCTTCGTATGAATTAAACCCGATCAATACATACTGAACAATTGTGCAGATAAACAAAACCAGGAACATTGTTATGTGGTCTGCGGGTCGGGTAGGGGTGAGCGTTAGAAATTCCCTCATTGCCCAAAATGACATCAAGGCGAACAGAACAATCGTAATCACGTTGCCGCAAAACGATCCCAGTAAAATCGAAACCGTTAAAAGCGTAAATAGAGACCACCATCCGCGCAGACGTGAAAAGAACGGTTCCAGCGTCCGCATATCGATAGTTTCTTTATGTCGTTTAAGATAATTTGCGAAACCGGACGCGATTCCTAACGATATTATAATTATCAAAACCAGAATAAGTGAATTTCTATCCATCGAACTACTCGCTGTATTTTGCTTTCAGGTCTAATATTGCTTGTCTGGCGCGACTGAGGAATTGATGTTTAAGTTCTCCCTGTTCCAGCCACAGCGGAGGACCAAAGACCAGTCGACTAAGCATTGGCACCGGTAAAACACTGCCTCTTGGCAGAATTCGGTTCATATTATCCAGGTATATTGGAACCAGTTCCAGTTCAGGACGCTTTTTGCACAGATGAAAAATACCGCTTTTAAATTCCGCAATTTCTGTTCCGTCGCCGCGAGTGCCTTCCGGAAAAATAATGATGGAGTATTTATCTCCCATTTCATCCAGCATATATTTAATGGGGCTGTGATGAACTTTAACTTCTTTCCGTTCCAGCAAAAGTGCGTTGAAACATCGTTGCGCGATATATGGTCTGATGTATC
>JAZQDP010000362.1:0-1953 GCA_045546875.1 Thermoguttaceae bacterium
GTATGTCGGTTGACCTATCAACAAGCGGTCCTAACGGAACGTCGCATGCGTCGTCCCAAACTACCACATGTTATACGCAATATATCATAACGCAAGTTCAAACGACGAGTTCCGCGGCGGCGGGCGATTCCGGCACGGCAACATTGACGGTTCAATATAATGAAAATTAAGGGGGGTATGGCATGGCAACAGGATTTGACGTTGAACACATACCGGTCAACAAACGTAATTTATCAGCGACATTGTTGTCGTCGTCAATATCGTCAAGCGCGGAAACGATTGTCGTTGATTCGGCGACCGTATTGCCAAGCGCAAAATTCTATGCGACAATTACGCCGGCAAATGGACTATCAAACAATACCAATTCAGAAATAATTTTGGTTCGTTCTGTTTCCGGCAATACATTGACAGTGACCCGTGGTCAACGTGGGACAACCGCGCGCGCATTTGACGCTGGCGCGGTATTATTCAACAGCACATGTTTCCAAGACACGCCGTATGACGCTTCCGAGATATTAACCACGCAAAATGAAACATATACCGACGTCCAAGGGTTGATTGCCGCAATCAACGACGGACGACCAATCATTATGAATACGTATTACGGAACGGACGACATGGGCGGGCAAACAATAGTTACGTCGGCGCAACTTGTCAACATGATGGGTCTTTCGCAAACAATTACGATTCAATATTTGACCGATAATCGTATCGTGAAAGTCACCATTGACCCCGAAACCGGCGCAATCACCCGTTCCGGTTCAACAATCTGCACGACGATTATGTCGCCGGGGACAACGGTATTACAAGATATTGGGACGATTGCGTCAAACACGTCAACACGAATCACCAATGCCGGGTTTTTGGTTGGCAAGGCATATTCGTCCGCCGGTTATGCGGCAATGGCGTGGTTGGATTCGGCGCGTTCAATTCCGCTTGCCGGTATTCCATACAATCAAAGCAATGGCAATATACAGGTCGCATTTTGCGTGCCGGTTCGGTCATTCCAACAAATATATTGGTCGGCGTCCGGTTCTGGAAAATCGCAACTCGAAACCGTCAAAGTTGTCAACGCAATGATTTCATAAAATGTGTTGACATGCGTTCCGCTTGTGCTATAATTATTGTAAGGCTACGCCCCCAGCGGGTGGGCTTTTTAGTATCTAATAATAAAACGAAAGGAAAAAGATATGGCACAATTTAGCGAAAGAGTGACTGCGATTACCTACAATGAAATTCTCCCAACCATTGTGGATTTCGTCAACAACTCAAATATCTTCACTGCTCGTATAATGAGCAACGTGAAAAATTGGCGCGGTGTCAATATTAAGCAACCAATTCGTATCGCCAATTCAACCACCGGCGGTTCGTTTGACGGTCTTGATACATTTGATACAAGCACCACCAATAACACCCGTTCCCTCACTTGGTATGTCAAGGCATACGAACAAAGTGTGGTCGTTCCGGGCATTGAAAAAGCCGTCAACGGCAATTCTGAAAAGCAAGTAATCTCGTTAGTGACCGACCGTCTTGACGAGGCTAAGATTTCCCTTACCCAAGCAATCGGTGATTTGCTTTATGGCAACGGTGTTGGCAAGGACATTGAGGGTCTTGGTCTTATCGTTGACGACGGCACAACGTCCGCAACGTATGGCGGTTTGACCCGCGCAGACGTTCCGGGAACAAAAGCCGACGTTACTCCTGCCGGTTCTGGCAACATCTCACTTGCTCTTATCGCAAGCGAAATGACCGCCGTTTCTGCCGCTGGTAGCGCACAAGAGGCACCAACGATTGCCCTTACAACCCCGGCAATCTTTGACCTTTATGAATCATTATTGACCAGCACGGTTCAAGCCAAATATGACACCGTCGGTGTTAAGGGCTACAACCGCGTGTCCGGCAAAACCCCAATGGGCGTTTCCGTTCCGGAAAGTGAATTACATGGTCTTACCG
>JAZQDP010000363.1:0-2300 GCA_045546875.1 Thermoguttaceae bacterium
AGCTACTAGCCGCTAGCTTGGTTATCCCTATTCCTTGCGATAACGCACGAATCAGGTTTATCAAGCTAATAGCTAGAAGCTAGCAGCTAGAGGCTTAACATCGGAAAAACTCAAGTCATTTCAGTATAACGTAATTGCTACTTTTTCTTCAGCAGCGGCAAGATTCTTCCCGCTGAGTCTTCCGTCAGGTCGTAAATCATGAATCCGGGACAGCCGTTTTCCTGCGCTTTGAGCAATTGTTGAATCGTTCCGTCCGGCGTGAGCTTCCATTCGCCAACTCCGGGATAGAGCGGGAAATCCGGTTTGACGAATTCTATTTGACGATTATAAAATTGTCCGTAGGCGTGCGCGTTGAGCGTGTAGTTCATCGGGCAGAGGAAATCGACGATGCCTTCATTTGCCCAAGCTGCCCAGTCCTGACCGATAGTTTTAATAATCCCAGGATAATGAATAAACACGGCGGCGGAAACCTTGCAATCCGGGCGAACGGCTTTAATTTTGTGGTAAGTCGTCCTGACGATATTGGTAATACAGTCGGCTCGCCATTGAGTCCATTTATCTTTCAGAGCGCCTGTCAGACAGTCCTTCGGCCAGCTTTCCACTTTCTTTCCAATGGATTTCTCAAACCGTTCGCGGCAACCGTCGCAAAAACAGTAATTCATTCCTTCGTAACGAATGTAGTCGAAATGAACGCCGTCAACGGGATATTTTGTAGCGATTTCCATCATGGCGTTGACTTCCAGATCAATATTTTTCGGGTTGGACGGACACAGCCAAGGGTACTCATTTCCTTCGGCGTCGATCTGCAATCGCTTTTCCTGTCGGTATTTTTCCACCATGTCTTGGGAAATGCGATGTTTAAGATTGAAGTTTACTTTCCAGACGTGAACCTGAATTCCGTGTTTGTGGCACGCCTTAACGCACTCTTCGAGCTGATCGCCGTATTGGTCAACTTCAGGGGAAACGGGAAAAATCTTGCTCCGATAACGAGCTTCTCCCGACCAGATCGGGTTCGGGAAAACGGCGTTAAAACCAGCTTGTTCCAGCTCTGTCGCTGTCCGTTCCCAGTCGCCCTTGTACGCGCCGAAACCGCTGTGATTCCACCAGCCGCGGAAAGGAAGCGTCTTAGAATCCCGAAGGGGAGCCGCCGCCTTGTACAGTTCTTCATCGTGCCGTTCCCGACAGGCTTTGATGAATTCCAAAAAGCCCTTTTCGCGTTCAATCTGAGCCATTTCAGCAACGGTCTTTTGAGCATTGTGAACCGCTTGTCCTGCCACGATAGTCGCCTGGTTGAGCATAAATTGACGAATCGTCGCTTTGAGCTTTTCGTTCTTTGTCAGGAATTCCAGAAACGAGGATTTCTCCATGGGCGTTTTTTTCAAATCTGAACTGAGAACGAGCAATGGAATGCCACGTTTTTTCGCCTCGGCTTCCAGAACGCTACGCTGGGCAGAGCCAAGATTTTTGTCATACAGAACGATAACAGCGCAACGGTGGTCGAGCCGTTTGAAACAGCCCGAATCCTTCTGCTCGCCTGGCTTTGCGCCCGCATCGGCTGGCAGAGTTATACTGTCGGCGTAAAGTTCAAATTCTTCGAGTATATTTTGAAGAATTCTCCCGTTATTGGTTCCAATCCAGGGAACTACGCCTTCGCTGTTAGGAACGGAAAGAAACAGAATCGGTTCTTGAAAGCAACGAAGAGAATAATAGGTAATGCGCGAGTTGGAGTTCTTACAGCGCCAAAGCGAAATCCGAACGCCGTCGATTTTATCCCAGCCTATTGGTGAATCTTCTATATGGAAATCGGCTTTCCGAAACGTCATCACGCCTCGTTTGGGAGGAATATCGGTAATACAGCCGTACCACCCGTTCCCAGAATGAAAGTAAAACGAGCAATGCGAAAAGGTTTCTGGATTATCCAGTTCAAGTTCGACTTCAAAGCGGGAATACTCGTTCAAGTCAATCGGCTTGACAAAAGATCGGTCAATAGAAACGCGGTCGGCATTCGGATGGTCTTTAAACGAGACATAGAATTCGGCTCCTTCCGGTTTTGCCGACTGTACACGCTCTAAACTGCTGGTAGAACGCCACAACGGCGCGGTTTCTACGGTAAAGTTGTCGAGAACGTAAACGCCGTCGTTTGCGCTGGCAACAGCCGAAAAGATGGCAGCGAATAATATTGCAATGAATGTTCGATAGGTCATGGTTGAGTCTCCTGTATAGTTGTTAGTGGTAAGTGGTTAGTGGTTAGTAAGATCCGCGCTTGCGTCCTTACCACTAACCACTAAAAACTTACCACT
>JAZQDP010000364.1:0-7942 GCA_045546875.1 Thermoguttaceae bacterium
GTATTATTTGAGCTGTCGTTGAAATCGAAGAAAATCGCGCCGTTGTCAACGGTCAAATTACCGATGGCGATTTGAGTTGAGTCGGTCGTTTCTCCGATAACCAGCGAACCGCCGTTGAGCGTTACGTTGGACGCAATCGACGGCACAGCGTCTATAAACGAGGCGCCCTCAGCAACGGTAACGTCAGACTTCAAACTGCCTGTACTGGCTAACGCCAGCGCGCCTGCGGAAATGGTCGTCGGTCCGGTGTATTCGTTCGCAGCGGTCAATCTCATTGTACCAGCGCCGGTTTTGGTCAGAGAGTTGTTTGTAACAAAAGCTTCACTCTTGTTACCCAATTTAACGTTGACGTTCAAGTCGGCGGCGGAACTCTTGGTAATGTCGTCTACATTTAACACCGCGCTGTCGAGAACGAAAATAACGCCGTCTGCTCCGTTGAAGTTTACCGGGCTTTCCGGGGTTGAACCGTCCCCGGCAAAGGAAACGGTATTAGTTCCCATGAGCCAGAAGGAGCGATAAATGTCTCGATTGTTATTTCCATAAACTTCCGCGCCGTTTTGGAACGTTGCGTTATACAACGGATTGTTATTTGTACCCGACAGCTTGCCGCCGTTGATAATCAATCTGACGCTGTTGTCGTTATAGTTGGCGATGCTGCAGCCGCCGAGGATGTCGTTGGTTCCCAAAGACAGTTCCGCGCCGGAATTGACGGTAATCGTTCTGCCGCCGTCTTTGGAAAACGCGCCTAAAGCCGTTGTACTGTAGCTTGCGTGAGCCTTTGTTGTTTCAACCGTACCGCCGTTGATAACAACGTCCCCGGTAAACGAACTGCCGTTGTTGGCAAACGTCTGTTTGCCAGCGCCGTCAGAATTAATTATCATTTCTACGTTGCCGGTAGTCTTGCCCTGATAGGTTAAATCCTTTCCGGTAATATCCAACGTCAACGTTGACAACGTATTTGTATTGTTGAAAATCTGTCCCTTTTGAGTAGATCCATCCACGTTGCTGTACAGACCTTTGAACGTTTGAGAATAGCCGTTCATATCCAGCTGACCGTAAATTCTGCCTTCACCAGCGTTGGCGCCAAAGGGCTGATCAGCCGCTAAACGCATTTTTCCAAAGGAAGTTGTACTGTTCCAGTCAGTCTGAACGTCGCCGGTAAAGGAGTTGTCTAGAGATTTCGTTCCCATAATAACCCAGCCGGAATCGGACTTGGCTTTAATTTTTGCGGAACCGGTAATATTGCCAGTAAAGGTCATATCCTTGCTCCAGCCAGCTTTAAGACCCGTTTCACCCTCAACAATTAAATTATTGGGAATAGTAACGTAGTTGTTGCTGTTTTGAAGTATGCCGACAGTCGCCGAAGCGCCGTTAAGGATAATGTCATTTGAGCCAATAAACGCAGAGCCGTCAACAGGCGCCTGAGCAGTTCCGATATTTTCTGTACCGACTCTCATATTGCCTACAACAATTATGGAACCGTTATACTGACTGGCGTCGCCCATAAAGCGAACAATGCCGGAATCGTTGCCAACCGTCAAGGAAGTGTCTCCCTTTAACGCGCCGGTTAAGGTGAGCGTTTTACTCCAACCAGCTTGAACTCTGCTGACGTTGTTGTCGTTGGTAACAGTCAAGTCGGCTCGAAGATAAGCGTCGTTGTCGTTATTGAGAATTAATCCGTTGTCCAATGTTATGCCATTGGTGAAGTTCAAGTCGTTAACGCGAATATAACCGCCGTTGTTAATCGTCAGGCTTCCGTTTCCTGTCCAGGCGCCAGAACATGTAACGTATGCCGCGCTGTCGTTGAAAACAACGTTCCCGTCAACGCGAACGTTTCCGCCGTTGGTTGTTATGGACGAGGTCGATTTGACATTCATTGTTTCATTCGGCGCTCCCAGGACGAGCGTTCCGCCATTGGCTTGAATCGTCGCGTTTCTGATATCGCCATTGAGAATCTGCGTTGAGTCGCCAATCTTTGTAACGGTCGTTCCGTAGGCAAAATCCATAACGCCGTTGTAGGCAAACGTCTGGTCTGACGTTGTTCCGGCGCCAATGGTAATGCCTTTTGGTCCGGAATAGCCAGCAAGCATTTTCGAGCCGGTTTCACCAGTTAAACCGCCCACCTGCATTTTGTTGCCGTTCCATACGTCCAGAACGCCGGTTTCTTTAATAACCAGCTCCGCATAGTTGTTCGTCCAGTCCTGCTGCGTCCAGCCGCCATTGGTAAACGAACCGTTTTCGATAATCATTTTTGCCTTGGACGACAGCGCAAACGTTACAGGAGAGTTCTCTCCGGATTCGCAATGCAAGTCTCCCGTTCCGGATTTAATCCACGTTCCATCGCCGGTAAACGTTAAGTTTATACCAGACGACAAAGATGTGTCAACCGAACGGCCGGTAGCCGTCATATTGAATTCAACCGTACCGCCTTCGCCAATATTAATAGTTGTATCTGCAACCTGATGAGGAACCATATTGTCATAAAGCAGCCTGCCGCCATCGCCGATGTTTATCGATGTAGACGCCAGTCTTCCCGCGCCGGTCAGTTCCAGCGTTCCGCCTGAAACGGTTGTGCTTCCGGTATACGTTTGAGCGGCAGAGAACGTCAGCGTTTCCGCGCCGGTTTTAACCAAATCGCCCGAGCCGGAAACGACGCCTGAGAACTCGGTCGCCGAATTGTTGTTTAACGTCAGCTCAGCGCCGCCGTTGTCAATCGTTCCATTTCCAGAAAGATTGTTGAACTTCTGAGCGGCTGACATCGCAATTAAAGCGTTATTTTCAACAGAAGCGGAATTGGCAATGGCATTTTGAGCCGTCAGAGCCAGCGTTCCCGCCGAAACCTTTGTCGCGCCGGTGAAGCCGTCGTTAGTTGAACTGATCGTTAACGTTCCCGCGTCGGTCTTTTCTATCGCGCCCGAACCGGTAATGCTTCCAGCCAGCGTCAAATCATATCCTGAACCAACCTGTACAGTTCCGTCAGCGTTCATTTCAACCGGATTGGAATACGTTACAGAGGCGTTGTCGCCGGAAATCAGCTTGGCGCCCTTCTTGTTCGCACCGTCAATCGTCCATTTCTGAGCGGAAATGTCCTCCGGCAAATCTGCATAGTAGTATGGCTGAGTAACAATGCTGCCAGACTTGTTAAGAACAAGCGAATTGCCCGCCGTGGTCAGATACCAGCTGTCCGTCGTATCGAAATTGACTAACAACTGAAGGTTGTCCAAGTCAGCGGTCATTGAAGACGAGCTAATCAAAACGTACCCGCTGTCGCCAGCGTTATTCCACCAGTCAACTTCAGACCCGTTGTTAAACGTGATATTGATTGCCCCGGACGTCAGCGTTGCAGCGCCGGTTGTCAACATATCGAAATCGTTTGCTGACGATGCGTTATTGAAATCAAAGTTGACTGAACCGTTGGTCAGAGCAAAGTCTCCGACGGCGATTCTGGCTGTTGCGCTCGTTTCTCCGATGGTGAATGCGCCGCCGTTGAGCGTAACTTTGGACGTTATCGAAGGAGCGCCGTCAATAAACGCCGCGCCGGATTCGACTGTTACGTTAGAAGACGCCAAACGTCCTGCGCTGGACAAAAGCAGCGTACCGCCGGAAACGGTTGTAGGTCCGGTGTACGTATTGGCTGCAGCAAGTTCCATTGTGCCGGCGCCGGTCTTAATAATTGACGTTGAATGTTTCAGCGCGCCGTCGGTTTGATACGTTGGATCTGTAATTATGGCAGAAATAACAAGATCGGAAACGCTATCGTTACCCAGCTTGTTGGCGCTGGTAATATCTTCGACATTGATTGTCGAAACCGAAGTTCCGCCTTTAATCGAGTTGCTGTCAGCCCCAAAGGAAATCGTGGCGTTGGGTTTGCTCATATCCGCAGAAATCGTAACTGGCAAACCGGCAGAGTCGTCGCTGTTGCGTTCTACTTTGAGGTTATGAAACTTATAAGCCTTCCACGTTGGGTTTCCGTCGGCTGCGTATACATTTGCTCCATCTTTGAGGGTAAGGTTTGTAAGATAATTATACAGACGGTCATCGGTTCTCAAACCATTGGAAATCTTTCCGCCATCAACAACGATTGGCAGCGGGTTAAGACTGTGAGCCTGAGTGAATACATCTTGATGAGAAAGCACAAGTTCAGCTCCCTTGTTGACGTAAATAGTTCTCCCGTCTTTTACTGCTCCCAAGGCGGATCCGCCTGACCCGGCTGCGGAAACAATAACTCTTCCTTCATTAATATTAACGTCTCCGGTAAACGAACCTGTTCCAACTTTCAATTCCATCGTACCGGGACCCGTTTTAGTCAGTGAGTTGGTAGTAATAGCGTCGGTTGATTTGTTGCCCAGCGCAACGTTGACAATCAAGTCTGGATTGGAGTTGAGCGTAAGGTCTTGAACGTCAATAACGGCGTTGTCCGGAACGAAGATAATGCCAGTCGAGCTTCCGCTGAAAGTAACTGGCGCTTCTGGCGTAGAACCGTCTCCAGCAAAAGAAATGTACGTTGGACCTTTCAGCCAGAACGACCGCCAAGTGCCCTGATTGGAAACGCCGTACAGCGTAGCGCCGTTTTGGAACGTTGCTCCGTAAAGCGAGTTGTTGTTTTCGCCTCTGACCGTACCGCCGTTAACGATAAGCTTAATGTCATTTTCACCGTATGCGTACCCGGAGCAGCCGCCGAACGTGTCGTTTGTTCCCAGATACAGTTCTGCGCCGGGCATGACGGTAAGAGTTCGTCCGCCGGGTTTGCTTATCACGCCCATTGTTGAGTTGGGATTAGACCACGCGCGGGTCGATTTGAGCGTTCCCTGAGCGACGACAATATCGCCGGAAAAAGTATTGACGTTTGACAGCGTCAGCGTACCAGCGCCGGTTTTAGTCAGATTGCCTTCGCCGGAAACGACGCCGGACATTGTAACAGCACGACCGTTTGTATCAATTGTTCCCGTTGCGCCAGCCTGAATCGACGCGTTATCAGCAATCGTTAAATCGACGTCAGTCTGGAAAGTCGACGTTCCCGTAAAGGCGAAGTTGCCCGTTCCCAGAGAATCCGCAGAGGTAATTCTTAAAACGCCTCCGCCGATATTGGTTCCGCCGGAATACGTATTGTTTCCGGACAGGGTCAGCTTTTCGGATCCGTTTTTGGTAAATGAGCCGGCGCCGCTGATTGAACCGGAGTATTCCGTTTCTGTATTATTAACGACGGTCAGATCGTTTCCGCCGTTATCGATTGTTCCACCCCCGGACAGGTTATTGAGCGACTGCGCCGCGCCCATGGTAATAGCGGCGTTATTTTTCACAGACGAGGAATTGGAAATCGCGTTTTGAGCGTCCAGAGCCAGCGTTCCTTCTGAAACGGTCGTCGCGCCGGTAAACTGGTCGTTTGTCGCGTTGAGCGTCAGCGTTCCTTCTCCGACTTTTTCAATCTTACCGGAACCGGATACCTGTCCAGCAAGGGTTAGATTGTAGCCGGAAGCGATGTCAACCGTCCCGTTTGCCGACATGATAACCGGATTGGAATAGGTTGCAGTCGAACTGCCGGCGTTGAACCGGATGCCCTGTTTGCTTTCGCCGTCAATAGTCCAATTGGATTCTGAAATGTCGCTTGTATTGGGAAGCCACCAACTGCTTGAACCGCTTGGCGCGCTGCCGACAGCCATCAGATAGACGTACTCGGAATCCGCCTCTAACGCCCATGAACTCGACAGCATCCCGTCAACGCGGACTTTCATATTATTGAAATCGCCAATGTTTCCCGAGATGATATAAAAGCCGCCGTCTTCTTTAATATAATTCCACCAGGTTGCTTCGTCGTTGTTATTAAAGGAGAGGTTGATATATCCGGAATCAAAACTTGAAGAACTGCTCACTTGAAGCAAGTCGGCTTCGACGTCGTACTGGTAAGAAGAGCTGTCGTTAAAGTCAAAGTTGATTGTACCGCCGTTAAGAGCAACGGAACCAACCTGAATAACCTGAGTGTTTGACGCATCGCCAACGGTCAGCGCGCCACCGTTGAGAATGACGTTGTTGGAGTTATAAGGATTCCCAACTTTAAGCGTTCCGCCTGTTGTTGCATAAACGTCATTTGAAC
Organism: Thermoguttaceae bacterium; assembly: GCA_045546875.1. Taxonomy (GTDB): domain Bacteria; phylum Planctomycetota; class Planctomycetia; order Pirellulales; family Thermoguttaceae; genus RUG11551. The sequence goes on from JAZQDP010000364.1 coordinate 6,092, forward strand.
CCAAAACAACGCCTTGAGGTAAAACCAGTGTTCCACCGTTGACGATAGTGTCGCCGTTGAAGTAGGCGCTAATTCCAAGTGTAACAGTTCCGTCTCCGGTTTTGACGAGATTTCCAGAACCTTGAATTTCTTTACTGAACGTTTTGTTAGAATCAAATCCCAATTCGACGTTTCCGCCATTGAGCGTAATAGGACTGCTGTTGAGAGAGCCGTTTCCCGCAAAGCGCAGCGTTCCCGCGTTGACATTGGTCGCGCCGGTAAAGTCGTCGTTGGCGCCGGAGATTGTCAGAGCGCCTTCTCCAATTTTGGTAATAGCGTTTGAGCCGGAAATAGCGCCGGACTGTTCCAGATTCAATCCGGAACCGATATTGAACTGCGCGTCTGCGCCCATGGTAATCGTTCCGCTGTGCGCTGCTGTAGACGAACCGTCTTTCTGATTGAGGAAAACGACGTCCTTTTTATCAACGCCGTTGATAGCCCACGTTCTGGACGCGTCAACAATTCTGTCAACTTCAAAATTAACGCTCGTATTGGATTTGAGAGTAAAGTCGTCAAAAAGACTTCTGGAGTAACTACCGCCGTTGGAGTAGGAGTTAAATCCCATATAGTTGCTGTTAAATCCCTTGGCTGTTTTGAAAGACGTAACCAGATTGTCATTGACATACAGGCTGACGTCAACCTGAGATGTACCGTTAAAATCTGGAACAGTGTAAACGATTCTGACGTTTGCCCAGTCGTTAGCGCCTGATAAAGGAGAGAAAACATTGCTAAAAGAGGTATTTGAGTTTCCGTTTGTACCGTCAAAGATCTGAACTCCGCCGTTTCTTCGGAATAAGATCCCAACGCCGTCGCCAGTATTAACAGCCGCCAGCTGTTTGCCGCTTGTAAGACCAAACGTAACAGCAGACCAGTTGCTGGAAGTTGCAGCGTCGTCTGTTACAGGATTGACTTTGAAACTGATTTCATACGTCTTGCCGCCCAGGTCAATCGCGGTTAACGCTCCCATGTTGTTTCCAAAATCGTAATTGGGAGATGTTACGCTGTTTGTATACCCGGAAGAAGCATTAGTAGCCTGAAAAAGCGCTGAATTATTATAGCCGTTGCCGACCTGAAGCATATCGGTAGATTTTCCGCTGAATGAATAGCCCAGCGCGCCGAGAACGCCGCCGCTGAAACGTTCCGGCGTATCGTTGGCAGACGGACCGCCGATTTCCGTTCCCTTTTTATTGCCGTAGACGTTGTAGTTATCGCTGAAGAACGTTGTCATGGGTTCGTCAGCCGCGGCTGTTTGCTGCATAGCCAGGTCAAACGCCAGCGCCGCTGCAAAAAACGCTGCGAAAATCCAAACTCTGTTACCAATCCGATTCTGTTTTGGGAAATCCATGTGTCGGGTCAACATTTTGAAACTCATATTTTTGAAATTCGTATGGAATATTGTATAATCATGATTATCGATAGACATATTGCGTCTATTAATATTTTCACTTAATATTATATATTATAATCCATAAAATTTGAATCGTCAAGCATTTTCCTTAAAATAGGTTAAAATTTTTACAAATTTTTAAATAGTTAGGATTATAGAGGGAGAATTAGGATATCACTGTCTTATACACTGCTCTTTTTGTAGATATTGCTATTCCGAATAAATAGAAAATACTCCTTCGCCTAAAATAGAACCTCGAAGAAATCTTCGAGGTTCTATTATGGATGTTTGTTTAATCGAAGAGGAGCGTTAGCGCCAACTCATCACTCCTGACTCCAAATTTACTTACGTTTCCGCCAGTACATCAAACCGGCAGCGCCGAGAATCAGCAACGCCCACGTGGACGGTTCCGGGACGCCGGAGCC
>JAZQDP010000365.1:0-10866 GCA_045546875.1 Thermoguttaceae bacterium
AACGACATGGCTACGATCCGACTTGGCGCCGGCGCTGTCAATTCCGTTCGCGTCAACGAGGACGGGGAACTGCTCTGGACGACGCTCAACGATTCCGCTCCAACCGGCGTTTGCGGTTCAGGGCTTATCGACTTGATCGCCTGTCTGCTCAAAACCGGTCAGCTTCTCCCGAAGGGTAAGCTGAGAATCCCCCCAGCCGCGCCGCTGAACATAACTCAAAAAGACGTCCGACAGGTTCAGCTTGCCTGCGGAGCGATTCGAACTGGCGTTCTCGCCCTGCTGGAATGCGCCGGGCTGACCATGGCTGACCTCGACGCGGTGTATATCGCCGGGAATTTCGGCTGTCATCTGTCTGTTACAAGTCTGTTTGACGTTGGAATACTTCCCCCCGGGCGTCCGGAACAGGTTCAATTCCTGGGCAACCTCGCCCTGGACGAAGCGGCAGACGTCCTGTTACACCCGAACGCTCTGGACGCCTTGTCGGAATTGAATCAAACCGCCCGCAGCGTCAAGGCAATTAACCTTGCTGAACTGCCGGACTTTACCGACCGGTTTACCAAGTCCATGACGTTTCCAGAGCCTGATTCCGTAATTTAAGACTATTCCGGTAAGCCGGCTTGTGGCGTTTGCGTAGGTCAGTCCGTACACGGATTTGACGGATTAGACAGATTAGCGCCGATTAGTTAATTGACGATACAATTATCATTTACTCAACATTGGATTTTTAACACGAAAAACACATAATAAGCGAAATTTCGAAAAATTATTTAATTGATAAAATTTATAATAATCTTTTCGTCTTTTTCGTTCTTTTCGTGTATTTCGTGTTTAAAATACTTGAAGCAATTAAACGCCTTTTTTTAGTACGTATACCATGTCCGATCCTCAGCTGTTTACATGCCCAATCTGCCGAAAGAAGTTTCTGGAATCTGAAACAGACGCATTCCCGTTCTGTTCCGTCCGCTGTCGCCAGGTTGACCTGTTTCGCTGGTTTAACGAAGAGTATTCTATCGAATCTTTTCAACGCAGCGACGACGAGGAAGAAGACGACATCCCCGTTACATTGGAAGAGATAGAAAACGAGGACAAAGAACAAGGGCGCCCATAAATGACGCCCTGTTATTTAACGAGTTGCATTATTTAACAATGTCAGCTGGAATTGACTGACCGTCTTTATAATTGCACAAACAGTAAAACATAAACGGGTCAATGCCGTAACTGATAGACCGAACGCCGCCATCGGCAAAGCAGAAGTTAATCGAATCCGCGTGCGGCGACCCCCATCGAGAGGGAGACGTGTACCCGGCTTTATCCTGAATCGGAATCCAGAAATTTTTACTCAGGTTTTGACGCGTAAAATAACTCTTTGCCGTATTGATTCTGGCGACTGTATAGTTCAAATCGCCGTTGCTCATGCTGAGCAATTTTTCATCTGAACCTCCCCATCGGATGGTGTCACGGTCGTACCCTTGATCCCAGCCCTGGTCGTCGTCACTGGCTGTGCCGGTATAGTATTCGTCAGGATTGACATGTCGTTCTCCAATCATAATCGTATTGGAAACGCCGTCAGCATCGGAAATAGTTTGAACCGCCTGCCCTGCCCCAGCGCAGAAACAACCCGTCGTGTCGTTAATGGTGTTCCACTTGCCTTTCCAGAATTTTCGAAGTTCGATAATCGTAGTTTGATTATTTGTACTGGCTAACGGGTGCAATTCACTCCAACTGCTATGGGTGCCAGCGACGTCAGGATCGGCGCGCGTGCCAGCGTTGCCGGCATAGTCCGTTCGAGAGATTTGATTTATTCCAAAAGATTTTAGACTTTTCAACCCCTGATCCGGCAACCGCATCGTATCGTCTCCCGGAGAAAAAGGATAGCGAATCGGCTTGCGTTTAGAAGGGCAATGAAATATCGGCACAGGCGTCATACAGCGGTCTGGCCCTGGCATGTCGTGCAACGGTCGGTTGTCTATGTACGGTAAAACGTTGTACATCCATCCGCCGGGCTGCAATTCTCGAAAACCTCTCGACGGCGCGCCGGCAAAATGCCAGCCCCAGCCGCCAGTTGGAAGCGTAAGCTGTTCAGAGTTGTGAGTTAAACAGCCTGTCCCCAACTGACGAAGATGGTTTTTACACTGCAAGATGCGGGCTGACTCTCGCGCGGCATTAAGAGCCGGAAGAGTCAAACCCATTATGATGCCGATAATAGCAATTACTACCAGCAATTCAACCAACGTAAAACCAGGCTTTGAAACTTTCATTTCCTTTTTACGATGAAATGTCTTCCTCTTAAATACACAAGTTATTTCTTGGCGTCAGCGGGGATTGACTGTCCATCGCAATGCGAGCAAAGACAATAGAAAATAAATGGATCTATACCGTAACTGACTGAAACGACTGACGAATCTACCATGCAGAAATTAATCGAGTCCGCATGCGGAGATCCCCAGCGAGACGGAGACGTGTACCCGGCTTTATCCTGAATCGGAATCCAATGGTTATTACTAAGATTTTGACGAGTATAATAATTCTTAATCTTGGTAATAATTGCAGGCGTATAGTTCAAATCTCCCATAGCCATTCCAAACAGGCTTTTATCCGCACCGCCCCAACGGGTGGTGTCTCGGTCGTACCCTTGATCCCAGCCCTGGTCATCGTCGCTGGCTGTGCCGGTATAATATTCATCCGGATTGACGTGCCGTTCGCCGAGCATAATCGTATTGGACGCGCCGTCTTTATCGGCAATCGTCTGAATAGAAAAAGATCCGCCCGGGCAATAGGCGCCAGTGTTGTCATTAACGTTATTATGTTCAGTCTTGAAGTAATTGCGAACGCCAACAATCGCTTCAGCATTGTTTTTTGAAAAATATTTAACCAAGGCGTCATAGTAACCGCTGGACGTTCCCGTAATAACGGGATCAGCGCGAGTTCCGCCATTGGCGGCGTAATCGTTACGAGCGACTAACGTTTGTCCGTTAAACGTTGTCAAAGACGAATTTGAGCTGCCGGTTCTGTAGCACATAACGTTGCCAGAGTGAGCAAACGGATAGCGAATCGGCTTGCGTTTAGACGGGCAGTGGAATTCCGGCACTGGCGTTTTCATACGGTCTGGTCCCGGCATATCGTGCAGCGGTCGGTTGTCGATATAGGGCAGAATATTATACAGCCAGCCTCCCGTTTGCAGCTCCCGGAATCCTCGAGCCGGGTCGCCGGCAAACTGCCAGCCCCAGCCGCCTGTCGGCAAGGTAAGCTGTTCGGAGTCGTGAGTATGACACCCCAATCCGAGCTGACGTAAATGGTTTTTACATTGCAAGATGCGCGCGGACTCTCGTGCAGCGTTAAGAGCTGGAAGAGACAACCCCATAATTATACCGATAATGGTAATTACTACCAACAATTCGACAAGTGTAAATGCGTGTTTATAGATCCTCATTGAATTATTTTGTTTTTCAAATGCGTAAATATATTAAATCTGCCCAATATATTATAGCAAAATCTTTCAGGTTTGTCAATGAATTTATCAATAATATTGCAAGAATTTTTGTAATTGGACGCTAAAATATCTACGATAACCATAAATCGAAAACGCCCCTTAAATCATTTTTTCTTTGAACTCCTTAATACTATTACAGAGGGCTGAATCTGTAATAAGAGACAGCAAAACGATTTCGTCGTTGATAGACTCGATCCGCTTTTTCAGTGTTTGGGGAACCTTCCCAAGTCGCGTTTCCAGCAAAGAAATGATTACTCGTCGCCGTTCTCGAATGCGTTCTTGTTCAATTCCTTGTTCAATTCCTTGTTCGATTCCCTCTTGAATAAGCTGCTGGGTCATGGTCAGTCTCATGGCTTCAATCCCTTCGTCTTTAACAGGATAATTTCAGTAATTTTTGGGATAAATATATGCAACTCAACTGTCAACGCTCCTTTTTTCACGTCGTATAGTCGGCGTTGATATGGATGTACTCTTCCGACAGGTCAGTCGTCCAGAAGCGGATAGATTGAGTTCCTTCTTTGAACGTCAGGATTATTTCCACTTCCCGATTTTCCGCCATCGACTTTGACACCACTTTGGCGTCAAAGGCAACCGGAGCGCCATTTTCAAACAGTTTGAACCCGTTGACCCAGAGGTTTACCTTGTTGGGGTCGAACGGCACGCCAGCGTACCCTGCGGCGGAAACGATTCGTCCCCAGTTGGGGTCAGCGCCGTGAATAGCGGTTTTTACCAGAGGGCTTTCGGCAATCTGTTTAGCGATTTTTCTTGCATCCTCGCGCGTTTTGAGTCCCTCAACGTTGAGCGTAACCAGATGAAACGCGCCTTCTCCGTCGTTGGGAATCTCGCGAGCCAATGTCTCGCAAACGTCATAAAGCCCCTGTTTGAAAACTTCATACTGTTCGTTGTTGCCAATGATAACGTCCGACATGCCGTTGGCAAGAAAAACCAGGGTGTCGTTTGTACTCATGTGCCCATCAACGCTGATACAGTTAAACGTACGATTAGCCACGTCTTCCAAAGCGGATTGAGCCATTTGAGCGGGAATAGCAAGGTCGGAAATAACCGTAATGAGCATCGTCGCCATATTCGGACCGATCATGCCAGCGCCCTTTGCCATACCCCAAATGGTTCCTTTTTTACCGTTAATTTCAACCGTAGCGGAAGCGACTTTTTCGTGCGTATCCGTTGTCAAAATAGCGGTAACGGCATTGTGAATACAATCCTGATTCGTACCCAGCTCTTTAACGATGTCGTTAATTCCCTTTTTAAGAATGTCCATCGGGAGGAAATGCCCAATGACGCCGGTTGACATAACCAGCGCTCGCCCGCGCCCGACGTTCTTTTCTGGCGGGACGGCGTCTAAAACCGTTTCAGCCATAACGCGCGCGTCTTCCAAACCACGTTCGCCGGTGCACGCGTTAGCAATGCCCGCGTTAATGAGAACCATACGAACGTCGTCAGCTGGCGTAATGCTTTTGTCATACGTTACGGGAGCCGCGCAGACCAGATTCTGCGTATATACGCCTGCCGCGGTGGCATGATGGTCAGAAACAATTAAACTCAGGTCGAGCTTATGACTCGGTTTCAAACCGCAAGCGATGCCTGCAACTCGATAGCCTTTTGGAAGAGTGGGAAGCATAGTAGGGAGTAGGGAATGGGGAGTAGGGAGCAGGGTGTAGGGAGTAGGGAATAGGGTAATTAGTGGTAAGTGGTTAGTGGTAAGGAATAACGCCGGATAATCGCTTTGAGTCCTTACTACTTACCACTTAAAACTTGCCACTTGTTTATCTTACAGCAAATCTCTCAATTTCGCTGCCGCCTGTTCGGGAGTGATGTCGCGCTGCGGTTCGCCCAGCATTTCGTAGCCAACCATAAATTTTTTGACTTTTGCGGAACGCAGAAGCGGCGGATAGAAATGGGCGTGCAGTTGCCAGGCGTCGCTGTCTCCCATGGAACCATCAGCGGCAACGCCGGGCGCGCCGTGCCAACCCATTGAGTACGGGAACATACAGTCGAACATGCGGTCGTACGCGCTTAAAAACGTCTTGAGGATTTGAGCCAGCGTCGATTTCATTTCCTCTGGAAGAACGTCCATACTCGGAACGTGAACCTTGGGAATGAGCAGCGTTTCGTAAGGCCACAACGCCCAGAACGGAACCAAAACAGCCCAATGCTCGTTTTCGCAAAAGACGCGTTCTTTCAGGCTCAGTTCGCGCTGAAGGTAGTCTAACAGCAGAGGGCTGCCGTTCTTTTGGAAATATTCTCGCTGTCTGCCGTCTTCTTTTTTCGGTTCGTTGGGGAGCGAATCGGACGCCCAAATCTGCCCGTGCGGATGAGGGTTCGAGCAGCCCATAATGTCGCCTTTGTTCTCAAACAACTGCACCCAACGATACTGTGCGCGCAACTCTTTCGTTTGAGATTGCCACAGATTGACAACCTGCATAATATCGGCAATTTCCATCTGCGGAATTGTCAGATTATGCTTGGGGGAAAAGCAGATAACCCGGCACGTTCCGCGAACAGGCTGAATCTGAAACAGCGGGTCGTTTTCAATCGTTACGGATTCCGGAACCGGCTCTGGCAGCAGGGCGGCGTAATCGTTCGTAAAGACGTACGTATGCTCATAATTCGGGTTTGTGAGCGGATTGCCGTCAGCGTCTACCCCAGCGCGGGTGTTGGTTGGACACAAATAGCATTTGGGATCATATTCCGGACGCGTGTCAGGCGCTGGCGTTTCGTTTTTGCCCTGCCACGGCCTTTGAGCGCGGTGCGGAGAAACTAACAGCCAATCGCCTGTCAAGGCGTTATAACGACGATGAGGATGGGTCAGAAAAAATTCTTGCATGATTTGGTTTAGGGTATAGGAAATAGGGAGCAGGGAATAGTGTATGAACCAATATTTATGCACAACTCCGTATAAAAATATTCTGACAAATATTCACAGATTGTCAAGGACGGGCGCTGGCAAATTTGAACGCCCAAAATCGTTCGCGAGAACCGTCTATTCGTGTCGCAGCGCTTCGATGGGGTCCATCATCGCGGCGCGTCTGGCGGGATAAAGCCCGAAAATAACGCCAATTCCAACTGCGATAAAAAACGCTACCGGAATGCTCCACGGGACAATAATCGGGGACATGTTGACCACCTCTGCCGGCAACTGAGCCATAACTGTTGGAAACGACGTTTTCATGATGTACTTTCCGAATTCGACAATCGGACCGCAGGTAAACCCAACCAGAATCCCAACGATGCCGCCCACAGACGACAGCGCAACCGTTTCGACCAAAAACTGCCGGGTGATGTCGCTTCGTTTGGCGCCCAACGCGCGGCGAATGCCGATTTCTCGAGTTCGTTCGGTTACCGTCGCCAACATGATGTTCATAATCCCGATGCCGCCAACAACCAAAGAAATGGCGGCAATCATGCCCATAAAGAGAATAAACATCAATCGGGTCGTTCGCGCCTGTTCGAGCAATTCCAACGGAACGGTAATGGCGTAATCGTGATCAGGACGTCTGGCGGAAAGAATCGTTTCGACAGCCTTGGCAGTCGCTTCAACCTCGTTTACTGAGGCGACTTGAAGCGTAATCTGGCTCAGTTCGATTTCCGTTCGTTCCTGCGACGACCCCTGCGGAATGATGGTTAAGTCGCCCATGCGTTCCCAGAGGGTTTTAATGGGAATATAAATATCGGTATTGAATTCTTGAGCGTCTAACGACCCGCCGATGGCGGCTGTTGCCTGACGTGGTTCCAAAACACCGACAACCTGATAGAACGCATTTTCCACCTTGACGTTTTTCCCGATAGGATTGGCAAACCGAAACAGACGTTCTGCCGTTTCGTACGCCAAAACGCAATAGTTCTTTTTTGCTTCGCATTCCGTTGTCGTTAGAAAATGACCGCGCGCCAACTTCAGCTTGTTGATTTCTGCGTATACCGGCGTACAGCCAACCAGACGCCCTTCCATTTCCTGATTGCCAGCTGTGAATTTACGGCGCATTTCACGAATCGGGACGCTTTCAACAATAGACGGAATCGACCTTGCCAAGACCTCGTAATCCGCTCTCTGGATGCCGTAAGTGAGAATATGACTCTGGTTCTTTTCTGAATCTGCCGACGGTTTGACGGTGCGAACGATTATATTTGTCGCCCCCAGGTTTTCTATCTGCTCCTGAGCTTTTTGGCTAATTCCTTCGCCGATGGCAAGGAGCCAAATAACGCTCGAAACGCCGATAAAAATACCCAGCACCGTCAACAACGAACGAAGCGGATGCAATAACAGGCTTTTAACGCCCAACTGCCATGTGCGAAACCAAATGTACATATAAAAATCTATTCTGCTTTTTCTACTTGAAAATTCCCCAAAAATGAGCTGTTAGCTATTAGCTGCCAGCCGCTAGCTTTGTTATCCCTATTTCTTGCAATAAAGCACGAATCAAGTTGATCAAGCTAAATAGCTAGAAGCTAGAGGCTTTATTTCGGAAAAATTCAAGTCGCTTTAGTATGTTTACTGCAAGGCGCCCTTACTACTGCCTACTGCCTAATTCATCCTATCTTCTACCACTTGACCGTCTTTTAATCGGATGATTCTCTTTGTTTGGCTCCCGACTTCCGGCTCGTGGGTAACGATAATAATCGTTTTTCCTTCCGCGTTGAGTTCTTTCAGCAGAGTCATAATCTCTTCTGTCGTTGCGGTGTCGAGGTTGCCGGTAGGTTCGTCTGCCAAAAGGAACGCAGGATTGTTAATCAGACTGCGAGCAATGCCGACGCGCTGTTGCTGACCGCCGGAAAGCTGGAACGAACGGTGCCCCAATCGTTTACTAAGACCGACTTTCTCTGCTAATTCCCGACATCGCTTTTGGGATTCGGCATTGATTACGCCCTGATAATACAACGGGACTTCGATGTTTTCCAGAACGGTAAGCTGTGGAATAAGGTTGTACGACTGAAAAATAAACCCAATTTTTGTAGCGCGGATTTCTGAAAGTTGGTCGTCCGTTAGGGCGCTGACGTCTTCGCCATCGAGTTTAATTACGCCAGAGGTTGGGCGATCCAAACAGCCGAGCAGGTTTAACAGCGTACTCTTTCCTGACCCGCTGGCGCCCATAATCGCGACGAATTCGCCCTTTTTAATTTTGAACGACACGCCGTTAAGCGCTCGGACGGTTTCACCGCCAAGCTCATAATGCTTGTGTAAATCGATTATTTCAGCGGAATATTCGGACATAAATGAGGAAATTGGGAATGATGAAAGTTATTGAGCTGCTAGCTTTTAGCTGCTGGCTGTTAGCTTGGGAACTTGTGGTTCTTTACGTTAGCTTATAAAGCCTGAAGCTAAAATCAAAAAGCTGGAAGCTGGCGGCTAAAAGCTGATTACTAACTACATTGGCGGCGGACCGCCGGGACCTCCTCCTCCGGGCGGTGGCGGCGGCGGAGCGGAACCGTCTCCTGGCGGCGGGGGCGGAGGCGCTGAACCGTCTGGTGGCGGGGGCGGGAAATCCCCCTCGGGGGCGCCTTCTGGTGTTTCGACGTTCTCTTTTACCTCGTTTTCTGGCAGGATGGCGCCAAAAGACGGGTCGTCTCGAGATTTGCGAGGACGTCTGCCGCCGTTGGGCGGAGGTCCCATTCGCTGGAAAATCGCCTTCATTTCTGCGCGCTGTTCTTCGGTCATATCTTCCGGTCTCATGCCGGGCTTAAACCAGCTTGGCATTTTCGGCATATTTCTGGGACCGCGGCGCTCGCCCTGCTGATCGCTTGAAACAACCGGCTTTTCGGGAAGCGTGGTCGCGCGCTGAGACACCACAGAATTCGTTTTGGCTCTGGCAAGAGCGTCTGTCAGTTTTGGCAAGTCAACGTTCTTTTTATACGCGTTGGCGCCGGCAACGACCTGTTCGCCTTCTTCCAAACCGCCTAAAATTACGACTTGTAAATCGTTGCACGACCCAATTTTGACCTCGCGTTTGTCCCAAACGCCGTTACGATACGTTATGCAATAGTGCTTTCCGCCGTGTTCAAAAACGCAATGAACCGGAACCGTCAAAACGTTGTCTTGCGTTTCGACCAGAATTTTGCACTGAGCCGTTAAACCGGAACGAATGCCAGCCGGCGGGTCGAGGATTTTCAAACGAACTTTGTATTCTTTGATGTTGCCGGTAAAAAAGTTGGACGGCTCGGCATAATCGTTGACTTTAACAATCTCGGCTGGAATCGCCTGGTCGGGAATGGAGTCAATAAAAATATTGGCTTTCATACCGACGCGGACCATCCAGATTTTTCCTTCGTTAATTCGACATTCGACCTGCATCTTTTCCGGGTTAGGCAATCGAATAATCGCCTGTCGTTCTCGCAACGCCAACCCTTCTTCGATAACGACGTTGGTTCCGTGTCGGCTTGACTCGTTGGCGTAAACCACCTGCCCGTCTTGCGGAGCTGTAATGTTGCATTTCTCAATTTGGTCGAGAATCTCTTTCATCTTGATTTTATCAACTTCCAACGCGCGTTTTTTAGCGGCAAGGTTCGCTTCCGCCGAGGCTATTTCGCTGTCAAGCTGAATAACCTGCTTGGCTTTGGAATACTCTTGATAAACTTTCAGCTGCGTTTGAGCGGAAATCAGGTCTAACTTGGCGCTTTCCACCGCAAAGACGTCTGATTCCAGCTGCAAAGACGTAACGTAGCCGCGCTCATACAGCTTTTGAGAATACTCTTTATATTCCTTCAGACGGCGGAGGTCTTCTTCCTCTACGGTTACTTTACTTTTATACTGCGTTTCGTTGAGGATATAAGTGCCTTCCAGATACTCTTTTTTGGCAATCTTGGCTGTTTCCAGATTGTTTTCCGCCTGAACAACCGACGCCTCAGCGTTGTTGAGCGTAATTTCCTGGGAATCGCGCTGGTCTTCCAGCTTGGAACTGTCCAGCGTGCAGAGCCAATCGCCCTTTTTAACCATCGTTCCTTCCGGAATAATTTTCAAAATGGTGATATTGGACGTGTACTTTGCCTGGACTTCACAAATAATCTCTTTGTTTTCGGAACTGGAAACCTCGCCTTTTTCGGTAATTTCGTTGACGAATTTCTCTCGCGTTGCGGTATACTGGATAATATCTTCCCCGCCGGAGGAGGAAAACGCCGTCCCGATCCAGGAAATGAGAAAATACGCCAGTACGCCAATTACGAGCAGGTATATGCCATATCGCAGCCCGTTTTTCTTTAGTATCGTAAGCATTATAGCGTCAAGTATGGGGTAGGATGGAAATTATATAAAACGAGAGCGCAATACGTTCAACTACGCTGTTCGTCTAACTTTTTTTGTATACAATTTTAAACGCCTAAAACAATGCATCTATTGCATCATTATATATATTATACCAAATATTTTA
>JAZQDP010000366.1:0-2678 GCA_045546875.1 Thermoguttaceae bacterium
AGAAGGAGAATATCCTTTATCATTAGAGCGATATACTCCTTCTCCACATCAACTTATTATTAATGTAACTAATAGATGCAATTTAAATTGTATTTATTGTTACGCTTCAAACAAGGGAAAACATGATATATCCGAAGAAAACTTCTGTGAATCCATGCTTTTCCTGGGAAAAATCGCTGGCAGACAGAATTGCACTGCATTGTTTACCGGTGGCGAAGCAATGTTAATGTGGGACAAACTATATGATTGGATTCAAAAACATCGCGAAAAATGGACGCCTCAGCTAGGCTTTTCTATACAGACTAACGGTACATTAATAACGGATGATAACGCAAAACAATTGCGTAAGGAAAGGGTAAATGTTAGCGTTAGTATCGATGGTCCGCAGCTTATTCATGATGCCAATCGGTCTGGTTCATATAATAAAGTAATACAAGCTGTTGAGATTTTACATTCAAATAAAATTGATTGTGGAATTCGCGTGACTGTTATTAAGAATACAGCAGAATTCATTCCTCAAGCTTTACAGGATATGATTAACGCTGGAATGAATCATTTTACAATTGGTTTTACTGATCCATTAGGGCGAGCAGCTACCAATATAGATTTACTGCCAACAGCACAACAACGATTAGATCTATTAAAGAAAGAATTAGAAATATGTGTTAAAGAATTTCAAAAAGGAAATCGAATTGAAATTCATGCAATTTCTCAAGCTATCATTAATTTACTAACTAATGTTCGCCCGTCTTGCTGCCCTAACGCTCCTTGCGGCGCTGGTATTTCTTTGTTAGGAATTGACGTTGATGGATATGTTTATCCATGTGATTATTTGTTTGAGCAGCAATTGCGATTAGGACACGTTACTGAGTTCTCAAAGGTAGTTATGGAACTCGAAAGAAATCCTGAGTTAAATTATTTGCAATATTGTCATGAAAAAGAATGTGAACTATGTCCTGTATATTCTATTTGTTGTGGAGGATGTAGGATTTCAAGACTTGCATATGACAGATTGCAACTTCCATTTCCCAATTGTCAATACATGAAAGAATTTGTTGCATATGTTGCATGGATGATTGCAAATGATGAGGATACTCGTAATTACGCAATAGCTATTACTACAGGCAAAAATAATGCCATACAATATGATTTAAAACAAGTAAATGATACGCTAGGTTAATTCTTAGTTGAGTTTTTCGTATTTATCATTTACTTCAGCGTCTGAGACGCCCGCGATCCAGCGGGACGGGCGGGCTGTTCTGCGAAAGAGATTTATGGAGACTTCCGCCGCAAGCGACCACCAATTGATAACTTCGCGTACTTTGCGAACTTTGCGTGAGTTTTCTTCGGCGGCAGGGGACTGCCGCGAGCCGGACTCAACCGTGTGCGCGTGCGATTCAAAGCGTAACTGAGTTCGCACGCTTTTTTCCGGGGGCTTACGCACCCCGGCTCGCCAACCGCTTTTCATTTCTTTGCGAACTTGGCGAACTTTGCGTGAGATTTTTAAGGGAGCCAACTCCTCACTCCTCACTTCTAACTCGCCAACCTCCGTTTCCACCAAAAAACTTTTTCTCTTTTGCGTCTTGCAATTAATATTTCAGTTTGGTATAATCAGAAAATAAAAGCGATGGAAAAGATAATTTCCCTTCCATTAATACTTACCTTCAAAACCAACAGGAGAAATAGTATGTCGTCTTCCCTGCCTAACGTATCGCGTCGTCGATTTATTAAGAGCATGGCGGCGCTCAGCGCTGTCGTTGCCGCGCCGGCTGCCATTCCCGCCAAAGCGCTTGGTCTGGACGGTCAGGTTGCGCCCAGCGAACGAATCAACCTCGGAACCGTGGGCGTTCATAGCCGCGGCTGGGTCGATTTGGGAATCTTTCTCGAACGAAAGGACATTCAGTACGTCGCCAACTGCGACATCCGCAAAGACCAGCGGGAACGAAACCAGAACCTCGCCCGGCAGATGTACGGCGACATCAAGTTCCCCGTCTATAACGACATGAACGACCTGTTTCTCCGCGACGACGTCGACGCCGTTCTTATCGCCACCGGCGACCGCTGGCATACGCTGGCGTCAATTACCGCGTCACGGTACGGGAAAGACGTCTATTGTGAAAAGCCCTTGTCGCTTACCATTGAAGAAAGCATTGCGTTGGCGGTAGCCGTCGCGCGGTCAGGAATCGTCTATCAGGCGGGAACGCAGCGGCGCAACATCGGCAACTTCCAGCTGGCGGCGGAACTGGTTCGAAAAGGAAAGCTCGGCAAACTGCTGGAAGTTCACGCCAATACGCTCTGGCCGGCGACGAATCACAACTGGCTGCCGGCTCAACCCCTGCCGTCTCCCTCGGAAATCGACTGGGACAAGTGGCTCGGTCCGTGTCCGTGGCGTCCGTATAACTTCCAGTACGTAGAAGGCAACTGGAGAAACTTCTACGACTTCCACGGCGGCGGGATTCTGGAATGGGGATCTCATACGGTTGACCTGTGCCAATGGGCGGCGCAAAAAGACGATACCGCCCCGGTTAAATACGAGCCACAGTTTCTGCCGGACGGGTCGAAGGGCGGCGAGGTCTACGCCTGGTACGCAGACGGCGTCAAGCTGGTTATGCGTTCTACCGGCTGGCATGGAATGGGGTCGTGTTCGTCACAGTACGTTGGGGAAGAAGGCTGGGTCG
>JAZQDP010000367.1:0-4885 GCA_045546875.1 Thermoguttaceae bacterium
TGTCAGTAAAGCGCCCGCCGCCGTTATCGAAAAGGAAAAGCAGTCCCTGCAAGACCTTATCGACCAGAAAACCGCGGTTGAACAGGCAATTGAAAAGCTGAAGAAGTAAAATTTGTGCAGCAATTTTAGCTTGTCAGTAAAAATCTACCAAGATGCGTCACATGTTAGATCGCTCACAAAATAAATACTAACATGAGGCGCATTTTGTATTGTGAAAAGATTTATTGTCTATAATCGTGAAATCGTCCAATTTAAAAGTTGCGGTTGACTTTTTATACGGGTTCATAGGCGTTGCCGTTATGAACGCGACGGTTCAGCTGTGCCTGTATCCGCAGTTGAATCGGCTTGTCGGGGCGGACTATTTCGGACAGATTCTCTTTGGCATCTCTGTTTTATCTATCTTCGCCATTTCGTTTGGTTGCGCCGCTGACAACTCTCGATTGGTCATGAGGAATAAATGCGAAGTCTCCAACGGCGATTATAACTTAACGCTGATGATACTCTTCGCGGTTTCTGCGGTCATCTGCTTTCCGATATTCCTGTACATTCTTCCCAAAGAGAATGCATTTTTGCTGGAAGCGTTGTTGTTTTTTACCATGCTGAGATACTATGCCGGGGTGGAATATCGGCTGAATCTGAATTATCGCGGGTATTTATTTTACTTTTTGGCGATTTCCGGTGGGTATGTCATCGGAACGCTTTTGCTTCGTCAAGGCGTGAATTGGGCAGTCGCCCTGATTTGCGGCGAGTTTTTTGGAATCGCTCTGGTTGCCGCATTTGGACAGATATTCCGCCCTCCGTTCTTTTTACGAAGCAGTTTTAAAGCCTGTTTCGGGAGCGTCGCTCAGCTGTCGATAGCCGGTTTGTTGAATAACGCGGTTCAAAACCTCGACAGAATTCTGCTTATATTTTTGATCGGCGCGGCGGCTAACGCTCAGTATTACGTAGCGTCTTTATTGGGAAAAACATTGGCATTGATTACAATCCCGATTAATAGTATAATAATAGGGTACTTAACGCAAAGCGATAAAAGAATCCGATTTACGGATTTTTTGAAGCTGTTTGTCGGCGTTTGCGTTATGAGCGCAGTCTTTTTACTGGGCTGCGTTCTCGTTACGCCCTGGTTTGCGTATTATTTTTATCCTGATATGCTGGAGGATGTCAAACCTTTGGTTTTCGTCGCCAGTTTGGGGCAAATACTGTGCTTCGCCAGCGGGATTTTATTGACTGTATTGCTGACCGTCGCGTCGGAAAAATGGCAGTTGGTTATACAGATTATATACGTCGCATCGTTTTTAGGATTTTCCATAGCGCTTGGCTTGCACTCCGGGCTTTATGGATTCGCCTTGGGTGTTTTAATCGCAAACGCGATACGGTTTGCGCTGGTAGCAGCATCAAGTTTTTTACAGTTCAACCTTAAAAATTCATAAAATGAAATACGGAAGAATTGTTTACGGATATAATTCCAACCAATCTACAAAGAATCAATATGCCAACATTGGGGATTTTATCCAGACATTTGCTATTGATGAAGTTTATAAGCGGTTAAACATTCCACAAAATGAGATTGTTAATATTCCGCGTCAGGGGTTCAACAAATATAACGAAACGGAAGCCATTGTTCCCATGCAAGGCTGGTTTGGTTATATAAAAGGAATGGATATTTTTCCCATTCCCAACTTGATAAAACCTGTCTTTGTTGGTTTCAACTGTGTTGACAAACGTACATATCATGGTATTGACAATGTCAAGAAGTTCACCCCAATTGGCTGTCGAGATGAAAAGACTTGGCAGATTCTTAGAGACGCTGGCATTAATGCGTATATTTCCGGCTGTTTGACAACATTGTTGCCATGTCGACAAAAATTACCAGAAAAAGAAAAAGTTTTTTTAGTCGATGTTCCTATTGGTCTTTCACGTTATATTCCAGAAAAAATCAAAGAATGTTCTGAGGTTATCTCTCACGAAATTCCCGTTAATTGCCAGAATGATTATCATATTGAATGTTTCCGTTTAGAATTGTTATCGCGAGAACTTTTGGAAAGATATAAGCAGGAAGCTACGCTAGTTGTAACTTCTCGACTTCATTGCGCATCACCGTGCATGGCAATGGGCATTCCGGTAATACTTGTTCGCGACTACTTTGATTATCGGTATGCATGGATAGATCGTTTTTTACATCTCTATACACCTGAAGAGTTCTCACAAATTGACTGGAACCCTCCCGTTGTAGATTTGGAAGAACATAAACAGAATCTTTTTGAATTGACAAAATCGGCCATTCAGGGAGAGAACATTGAAGAGAAGTCAAAAGCAATGCACGATTTTTTTATGAACCGCACTCGCGGGAAAATATCAGTTCCGTTGCGGATGTCGATGTATCATTATCTCCATGGATATTTTCCAAAGTTTGCCGATTTTATTCGGGAAGTGATTCTGTCACGATTTACGGTTGCTACAGGCAGAAATTCTCAACGCCACAATTCCGACTGTCAAATAAAAAACAAATAACAGGAGTGATTGAAAGGGATCAGATTATTCATGCGAGTTGCAGATTATATATTTCAGTCGTTAGCAGACTGGGGCGTGAAGAATGTTTTTTTCGTTTCCGGCGGCGGGGCGATGTTTCTCGACGACGCCCTCGGGAAAGAGAAGCGGATCCAGTACGTTTGCTGTATGCACGAACAGGGCGCGGCGATCGCGGCGGAAGGGTTCGCCCGGATTTCCAATCAGCCCGGCGTGGCGTGCGTTACGACCGGTCCCGGCGGGACGAACGCGCTCACCGGCGTAGCGGGCGCGTGGCTGGATTCCATTCCCATGCTGGTCGTGTCCGGGCAGATCAAAAACGCAACGTGCATCAAGTCGTACCCTCATCTCAATCTGCGTCAGCTGGGAGATCAGGAGCTGAATATCGTCGACGTCGTCAAGCCGATTACCAAGTACGCGGTAATGGTCAGCCGAAAGGAAGACGTCCGCTACTGTCTGGAACGCGCGTGGCATTTGGCGAAAGCCGGGCGACCGGGTCCCGTTTGGCTGGACGTTCCGCTGGACGTGCAGTCGGCGGAAATCGACCCCAAACAGCTGCGTTCCTACAACCCGGCGGAAGACGACGTGGATCTGTCGCCGTCCGAAAAGGATATGCAAACGGCGCTGGCGCGTCTTGCTGACGCCAAACGTCCGGTGATTGTCGCGGGCATCGGCGTTACGCTTTCCGACAGTCGCAAAGAGTTCCTTCAGATGGCGGAAAAGCTCAGCGTTCCCGTCTTAACGACTATTTCCGGCATTGACCTCGTCCCGTCAGACCACCCGCTGTTCTTCGGACGTCCGGGCATTCTGGGCGAACGTCCCGCCAACTTCATCTTGCAGAATTCCGACTACGTCCTCGTCCTGGGAACGCGAATGTGTCTGCGGATTATCGGCTACGCCTTTGAATCCGTCGCGCGGGCGGCGTACAAAGTTATGGTTGACGTCGACGACGCGGAACTCAACAAGCCGACGTTTCAGCCCGATTTGAAGATTCACGCAGACGCCGGGCGGTTTATTCGCCGCGTTCTGACGTCCAATGCATCCGTCGGCGATCTGTCCGACTGGCTGGCGTACTGCAAAAACGTCAAAAAGAAGTATCCGGTTGTAACAGACGAACATCGAAACCGAACGGACTACGTCAGCTCGTATGCCTTCCCGGAACTGGTTGGGCAGAACCTCGCAGCCGGCGACATCGTCGTTACTGGCAACGGAACCGCGTATACAAGCACGTTTCAGGCGATTCCCCTCAAACCGGGCGTGCGAATGTTCAGCAACCAGGCGTGCGCGTCGATGGGCTACGACCTTCCCGCCGCAATGGGCGCTGCGTTTGCCGGGACGGGTCGGCGCGTCGTTCTCTTTACCGGCGACGGCAGCATTCAGATGAACGTTCAGGAGATGCAGACGATTCTCAACTATCGGCTGCCGATCAAGGTTTTCATGTACAACAACGACGGCTATTTGTCGATTAAAAACACTCAGCGAGCGTTTTTCGACGGACGGTTTGTCGGTTCCAACCCGGAATCGGGCGTTGTCTTGCCGGACATGAAAAAAATCGCCGCCGCCTACAGATGGAAGGTGTATCAGATCAAAAACAATCAGGAAGCCGCCGCGCTCGTGCCGGAAATTCTGGCTCAGCCGGGCGCCGTCTTCTGCGAAGTCATGACCGATCCGTACGAAGCCCTCGGACCGAAATCGGCGTCAAAGCAAATGCCAGACGGTTCAATCGTCTCTCAGCCGCTGGAAAACCTCGCCCCGTTCCTGCTGGAAGAAGAACTCCGGGAAAACATGCTTATCCCGCCCGCTCAGAATTTTACCGACTATTTTTTCGACCTCGACGGGACGACGCTTGACACGTATGACGATTTGAGATCGTGCATGAAAGGCGCGCTGGAAAAGAACGGTCAGGACTTCGACCGGTTTGATACGAAATTCGTTATCGGCCCGCCGCTGGAAGTCTCTGTCAGAATGTTTTTGCCCAATCTGGACGACCAGACGATTAAAAACATCTGCGAAGAGTTTAAGACGCTTTACGATTCGTCCGACTACTCCGGCACGATTCCGTATCCCGGTATGATAGAGCTTATCAATCGTCTGCACAAGGCGGGAAAACGTATTTTTATCGTTACCAATAAACGGAGTTTCCCGACGTTCCGTTTGCTGGACAAGTTCGGCTTGAGAGACGTCGTTACAGAAGTTGTCACTCCTGATTCGCGTCCGGACGGGTATACAAAAACGGAAATGATACAAATGCTGCTGTACAAGCACAGCGTCAATCCAGACAAAGCAATTATGACCGGCGATATGACCAGCGACGTTCTCGCCGGAAAAGAAGCGGGCGTTAAGTCGGAGGCCAAGCGGT
>JAZQDP010000368.1:0-11065 GCA_045546875.1 Thermoguttaceae bacterium
CGTAATTCCGTTCGCTCCGCTCACTCCATTACCGTCTTCCATTTCTACTGTCTACTGCCCAGACGGCGAAAGTATAATTCCGGATGAGTTCAGAATTTCCGAGAGCCGTTGTTGGGCGGGTTTGTATTCCTGTTTGGCGGATTGTTCCAGCCAGCCAATCGCTTTTTCGCGTTCACCGTGCGTCTGGTACAGAATCGCAAGCTGATATTGATGTCTGGCGTCGCCCTGTCTGGCGGCTTTTAAGAGCCATTGTTCCGCTTGATCAAAGTTCTTTTCAACGCCTTCGCCGTTCGCGTAGCAGACGCCTAAAGCGTACTGTGATTCCGCCATCCCTTGTTCGGCAGACTTGAGAAACCAGTTGGCGGCTTGAGAAAGGTCTTTTGTTCCCGCTTCGCCGTTGTGGAGCATTTCCCCTGTGCGAAACTGCGCCTTTTCATCTCCCTGTTGAGCCGCTTTGAAAAACCACTCGTACGCTTTTTGAGAATCCTGATTTACTCCTTTTCCCGATAAATACATGTCTCCCAACTGACGCTGCGCGGGAGCGAACCCATCGTTTGCCATGCCAAAAACAGATTCGAGTTCCTGCCGACGCTGTTTATCTGTCAGATTGTCATTTATGTCAGCCGCCCGCTGATAAAGGTCAATCGTTTTGGAGTAGTTCTTAATTACGCCGTCTCCCTGATAATACGCCCACGCCAACTCGCGCATAGCGTTCGGGTTGCCATTTTCGACAGCTTCATAAACGTGCACTAAATGTACAGCTTTCCATACCGGGATGGTTTTTGTTTGCGTTTCGTTTTGAGGCGATTCGTTAATCGGCTGTTGGGATTCTATCGGAATCTGATCATTTGAAAAGTATTTTTGATAAAGGGGAACGTATTCTTCCGTATCGAAAACATCTGTCCAGATTATCGTTCCGATTATTGTACCGAGTATTCCGCAGACAACGCTCAGTGTAAATTGTACAATCCCGTGTTTGCGACTGCCGCGTTTGTAATTGACGGAAGCAAGAATCATTCCGATAACGGCAAATAAAACAGGAAAAAGGATTAACGATAATGTCGAAAACAGGTATCCCGCCAAGAGCATGGGGAACGAACTTTGACGATTTTTCAGTTGTTCAAGCTGTTCGACAACTTTCTGAGCGGACTGACAGCGATTCTCCGGCGATTTAGCCGTCATTGCGTCGAGAACCTCTTGCCAGTTTTGACGTTCATATTTAGAAAACAGTTTTGGAACAACGTCTTTTAGTCGGGGCAGGGGGGTAAGAATCTGCGCGTTGAGTTTGCTGCGCGTTGTCGGATATTTTTCCGTAGGGAACGGAAGTTCGCCGGTAATCATATAAAACAGCGAGCAGCCCAAAGAATAGACGTCCGCCCGAGCGTCTACCGGAGAATCCCCAACGCATTGTTCGGGAGCCATAAAATCCGGGGTGCCGGAGATTTCTTTCTCGCTTTCCGAGTTGTCGTTATGGAATCGCGCCAGCCCCAAGTCCAGTATTTTTACTGTCCCGTTTCTGTCGATCCAGATGTTGCTCGGCTTGACGTCTCGATGAACGATGTTAGCGGCATGAGCCGTTTCCAATCCTTTTGCCGCCTGGATGACAATGTCGAGAGCCGCTTTCGGAGAGATTTTCCCCTCGCGCTGGATTAGATTCTGAACCGTTTCGCCTTCAAGGTATTCCATGACCAGAAACGGCATCCCCTTGATTTCCCCGGCGTCGTAAGCGGTAACGATATGCGGGTCTGAAAGACGTCCGATAATTTCCATCTCGTTCTGAAACCGGTCGATGGCGTCTGGACTTATTTTAGAACGTCGAATAAACTTTACCGCGACTTTACGCTTGAGGTATTTCTGCTCTGCCTCGAAGACGTCGCCCATGCCTCCTTCGCCGATTTTATCGCCTAACGTGTATGAAATCAGCTCTGGCGGCAATATGAGTTCCTCGTTGTTTGAGGACGCAGCTTCGATGTAGTTGTCCAACGACTTGAGAAAACTCTCGGACGCGGCATTAGCGTCAATCCTCATAAACGAAAATCCGTTGGACGACTGTTCCCATCGGTCGCACAGCTTTTGACATGCAGGGCACGTTTTGACGTGTTCTTCAATGGCGTCGAAACGTTCTGAATTCAAGTCTCCATTAAAATATAGACGTAATTCTTGTGGGCTTGGGCAGGGCATAGAATTGAAAAATAAAAAATGAATATAATAAATCAATGACTGAAATATATTATATTCATTTTTCTTTTGAATGCAATAACAAAACAGGAAAGGTAATGCTTTCTGATCCCGTTTTTAACATCCATATAATTTTCAAGTCATTTTCTTGATAACATTCTCATTTGAGGTTTATAAAGATGCTCACATTTCAGGAGGAAGCTGCGTGTTACGAATTCTCACGCCTATTTTGCCAGGTTTAACTTCAAATTTTATTTTTTCACCCTTACGATTGATTGTAATAGGCAGTTTCTCCGAGTTGTTTGAATTTGCATTGCCGTTTGACGATAACGTCTCCCACATTTTGGACGTGTTTGCTAACTCAGCAAATTCATTAGCTGATTCAACAACAACATTGTTATATTTTACAATAACGTCCCCAACTTTTATTCCAACTCTGGCTGCCTCAGAATCAGGTAAAATTTCTGTGATTAGGACGCACGGGAGAAATCTTTTCAGATTTTTGCCCAGTGGGTGTTTTTGGGGATTTCCAGATGCGTCATATTCTATTTCATAGCCTGCAATTTGTTCTTCATCGACGCAAAGATTGCCGTTTTTGTCATGGAATGTAGCCATGACTAATTGATCGGAGCTGTTAAACTTCCTCCTTTCTTCGCAAATGCCAGATGAATTAGAACTAACGTTACCATCTTTATCAATGTATTTCATGCAAACAGGATTGCCGTTATTATCGTTAATGAATGTCCAACCAACTATATCGTTATTTAGCTTGAAATAATCCCCATCTTCATTTTTATGAATCACTTTTACAACGTATCCCTTCTTATCGAAAATTGAGATTCTGGTATAAAGACGATTATCACCTTTTGTGAAACGAAATGTTTCGGTAGTTTGATATGAACCATCGTCGAAATAAACGATTGAAATAACGTCGCCTTTTGAAGAGTCTGGATTAGGAACAAGATTGCCTTTTCCGTCTTGCGATTTCAATTCGCTAATTATTCCCTCGTTATCGAAATATATTTTCATTCCAGGTTTTGAAAAACTTGTAACGTCATATACTAAAGTGTTTTTGATCTCCTGACGGTATCTGTTAAAAACATTTCCAAGTGGAATTAAATCAAGGCATTTTTGTATTTGTTCGTCTGCATATTCTTTTGATGGCATATTGTTTATATGACCTTTTAATAGTTCAGCTCGTGCGAATGGATTTGTTTTGATCTGAACTTTCGAGTATTGAGCCAAATCAGAACCATCCAATGGGTAGGAACTATTTGGATTATCTGATAAGTAGGGAGTATAATTCATGGCTCCCCCGTAATACAAAGGCCAATTCATTTTTCTTCTGATAAGATTAATTTTACTCATATTGTTCTGAGCAGTTTGGCGTATTATGCGAGTCATTTTATTTACATTTTCTTGAGACCGGGCATTAATATGCCTGATAATTTCATTTTTTACATTTTCAGCCCCAGCGGCAGCTGCAAACGGACCTGCCAGCATTGATAATGCCATTGCATCTCCTACAGAGCCTCCATTTGCAGCAGTCGCTTGCCCAATGTTGTATCCTGCATTCATAGACGCATTCATGGCGCCTTGCTGAATATCTTCGCTATAATCTCTGTTTTTCAGATTAATAATTTCCGTTATCAAGTTATAGCATTCTGCATAGCAATCAAGGTTAGAATTCAAAAAATCAATGATTTCAGGATTGTAATCTCGAACTGTTGCATAATCCCGAAGCTCTTTAATAAGATTATAGTTTCGGGCATAATACTTTTGAATTCCATCATCTGTTGTTGAATCTGGTCTTGTGGTAAAAATTTTGGAAACGGCGTGAATCATGAACAGGCAATCGTTCTTTTCTCTTTCCGAAATGCCAGCGCTATAGTATGACTGTGCAAACGACAACGAGCATATTGTCATCGAAAACAGAAACAGAGTCAGGATCATTTTTTGTTTCATTTTTTTCCTTTCAAACACATGATGAATATATTTAAATATGTTAAATTGAACAAACCAATTAGCAATGAGAATTTGATATACATGATTTATCAATAATTCTCTAAAATGCAAGTAAACTTGACCTATAGTGATTTAGGAAACCAAATAATCAAATTGACCAAGGCTTTCAAACTCGAAACAAAAGTTCTCGCGTTAAGACAAACGAAACGAGAATAGTGTATAATTATTAGTCTCGTCTTTTTATATTTGTTTTTTCGTCTAATAGATGAATTTTACCGTTTTATGTTATTCAATATTTTCTTTTCAACGTCTTAATCCAAACCCAATGCATCGATCTGTCTTTTAACATCGTTAAAAGATTCACGCATTTTGCTTTCACCGCCCCAAGCGCGACGAACGTCTGCTGGATCTAAAATACGACAATGACCAGTCCACGTATTCTTTTGTAGTTTCCAGCCGCGATAAGTATCTAAATTATCCCAAAAAGTAGTTCCTCCCATTGTGGGAGTATCGGCATTTGTGTAATCCTGAATTGGTTTTATTAAAGTCCACCAGTCATTTGGAATAGATTTTTTTTGTTCTGCACCATACTTCGTATTTAACTGATCTTTTACTTTTTCAAACGATTCAACCATTTGAACCTGTCTGCCATATGCCAAACGTATATCATCAGGGGATAGAATTCGGCAATGACCAGACACTCTATTTTTTTGCAATTCCCATTCATGAGATTCATCTAATACATCCCACCAGACTTTTCCGTCAGTAACGGGCGTTCGAACATTTGTTGAGTCTTGTGGAACAATTATTTCATCAGATGAATCATATCCATCAACAACAGCTTTTGCAAGACGATTTAGAAAGACAATTGCATTATGGCTTCCTTGAGACATGGCAATTTCGCAAAAATCATCCCTGTCAACAATTTTTGTATAACCTGTTCCCAATGCTGCATGCTTTTCTGCAACAGCATATCCGACCATGGCACTATCGCCAGGATAAAAAATACTAAATGACTGTTTACGACATGCATCTAATGCTTTTTCGATATCTGAATCATCGTTATTCATTGCGGCACCTAAAAGAACAAAACTGTGAATTTTCACATTTTTGCACTTCGCAATTGCTTTGATTGTTACCATTGCACCAAGGGAATAGCCAACAATCGTCAATTTTTTGGAATATCGAAAATCTTCAATATCCTCAGCTAACTTTGCAGCTGCTCTCGGAACTTTAGCCATCGCATTCCCCCAATCAAAAGCAGTTTGAATTGAGTTTTCATTTCTTGGAGCATCCCAATGTTTAACTTCAATCTCTGCGTCAGGATATATAGATTGGAGTTTGTTAGTGATTGGGCTAAAATCCGAATTCGCAACTTGGAATCCCGGGACAAACCAAATGTAATCTTGAGCCTGAGAAATTGTTATTCCACAGCTGATCAACAAAATTGTTAAAATAAGAGTTAATGTTCTATTCATTGAATCACCTTTCAATCATTAAAAGATTTTGAAAATGGTAACAAACTATTTTGATTTTTTCTTATTGTTTTTTTGTATTTGGAAGCGTTTTGTCTTTAAGTTGTTTTTTGACGTCGTCAAACGATTGTCTCATTTTGGTTTCTTCACCCCAAGCGCGCCGAACATCTGAATCGTCTAATATTCGACAATGACCTGTCATTTTGTGTTGTTGTAGTTTCCATCCTTTATAGGAATCTAAGGTGTTCCACCAAACTGGCCCACCACCGGTGGCCCGATCCCAATTAGGATAATCTTGAATAACCACAATATCTTTGGAAGAAACTGCTTTTCCAGATTTGTCTTTTGCTGATAATTGAAATTTAACTTTTTCAAACGAAAGCGTCATTTCATTTTTACGTCCCCAAGCTCGCCGAACCCCTGAATCATCAATAATCCGACAATGACCAGATGCTTGATTTTGCTGCAATATCCATCCTTTATAAGAATCAAGGGCATCCCACCAAACCGTTCCACCAGCTGTTGGAATATCAAAATTTGAAAAATCTTGAGGTACTATAATATATTTATTTGTGAATTTTCCAGTTTTGAGAACTTCTTTATATCGTTGGAAATAACGATAACCGTAATGTTCTACAGTGCCGGACATGACAATTTCGCGAAACTGCTTTTTATCTGTAATATAAAGATAACCTGTCCCTAATGCTGAATGGAATTCTGCTCCAACTTTATAAACAGTCAACATGATATCGTTAAAGTTTATAATGCTATCAACTGTTTCATTCGAAACATCAAACGTTGCCGGTATATCTGGATCGTCGTTATTAATAGCAGCTCCCGCCAGTACGATTTTTTTAACGTGAACTTTGTTTTTCTTTAAAATAACTGAAGTTTTAACGAGAATTCGTCCTCCGAGAGAATGTCCAATAAGTATTAAACGCTGTTGCTTTTCTGGTGGCAACGCCATTATTTCATTTGCCAGTTCGGGCACGTACTTCATCGAATTCTCTAACGAAATCGACCACGCAATACCCATTTGAGCAGGATTCATTTTAGGAGAATTCCATTTTTTAAGTGTAACTTCTTCTGCATTTGGATAGAGTTCTCTCAAAACATCCATTTCTTCTTCAAATTTATCGCGAATGGACACCATTCCATGTACAAACCAAACAATTGGTTTTTCAGAATTCTTTTTAATGTCGCTTGCAATCTCGTCTTGTACTTTTTCAGTAGCAATGATTGAGGACGCTTTCTCAGGTTTCAATTCTTTGTTGTTTGTAATCACACGTTCACTGCCAGCAGCAAGCTCAAGAAACATTAAGCTTGTTAAACTAATAATTGATAAAATTGTAATTTGTTTCATGGTAAATAAAAATAAAAGTTACAATGCAATTTGATGGCGTACCCGATCAAATGAAGGTTTCATATATTGATAACTACCAGTGGCTCGACGGTATGTTCCGGAATTTGAAACTTGAACAATTCGACAATGTCCTGTAATGGAGTGTTGTTGTAATTTCCAATGATTATGAGCATTATCATAGAATTCATCTTTGCGACTCCACCACAACTCAGCATCTATTACCGTTGAGCATATATTAGGTTGATCTTGAGGAATTATAACGGTGTTAATTCGATAGGTAAAATTTGATTTACACAGTTCATTCCATTTTGATAAAAATAAAGAAAAGCTATGATTGTTTTGGTATTTCTTACGAAATTCAGAAGATGCAATGTCCAAAACACTGCCAGCTTCATAATTATCAATCAATATTTCTTCAAGATTGCCCCTTTCATAACAAGACCCTAATCCTAATTGAGGGGTTCCCATAGTATAAGCAGCTATCATGAGTGCCCCATCTTGAGGGTGAATCAGACTTAATACAGAATCGTTTGATATGCGTAATGCCAAATCAATATCATCATCACTAACCGAGATCGCAGCGCCAAATAATACCGCTCTACGGATTCGAATATTTTCTTTTGACAAAATCGCCATTGCTTTTAAGACAACTTTTGCGCCTAATGAATGACCAAATAGAACCGTATTCTTTCTTTCCTCTGAAGGGAGATTGCGAATTGTTTGAGCTAAACCTTGTGCATCTTCTGTTGCGTAAGCATCCGCTTGTAAATAGAAACTCTTCATATCGCCTAATGAAGCATTTTCTACACTCCTATCGCCACATCTCCATGAGAATTGTTCAACAGTAAAAATAATATCAGGGTATAATTTTCCTAAATTCTTTTTTAGGGTATTCAACTCACTTCTATAATTTGTATCACAGTTTTTCCAGCCACACAGAAAATAGGCATGTCCATACTCTTGAATTTTTTGTTCTGTTTGTATTGGAATATAGGTATAGTTATCTTTAGTTGTGTTAGTATTGTTTGAGATAATACATATAACTAAAATGATTCCAATAATAATAACAAGTAATAATCCTAATTCGCGTTTATTCATATCTATACTTTCCTTTATTGTGATGCGTAATCTGTTTGAATATATGTTTAATTATTTGAGGGGGTAGTTTTGGACAAATAATCCTACCAGAACAATTCTAAAAGCTAACTTGCCATTTATAGACACGGTTAGGAGCGTTTCAAATGTCGCGATTTTGAATCTGTTCTGATAATGATAAATATATTAATCACAACATTCCAACTAAAATATATTAATATGTATTATATTGTTGGTATCCACAGTTAAAATACATATTAGTTGACGGAACTTGTTTTGGTGTATCTTTGCCATATATTCGAATAAACTCCCTTTTTCGAAGAACGTGACTGTAAATTTGGAAAAATTTTTCCAAATTTCTTAAAAAATTAAAATTTCTTTAAAAACCGTCTCCGGGGGCTTTTTATTCCAAAATATATATGGTATATTTATAGTTACTATGAAAAGTAACACGAAAGACCTGCCGACGTCATCGACTCTGCTGGAATTGTGCCGAAAAAACGATTCCAACGCATGGGCGCGATTTACAAAACTGTACAAAAAGCTCATTTTATTCTGGATCAAAGAGTATAACGTTCCCTCGGTTGACAGCGACGACGTGCTGCAGGACGTAATGCTGACCGTGTCGAACCGGATTCGTAAATTCCAAAAGAGCGAGAATAGTAAATTCCGCAACTGGCTGCGAACAATCGTCTGTTCCCGGTCAATGGATTATCACAACAAGAACAAAATTAATAGAAAGAAGTCTCAACTGAGCAGTATCTCAAAAATACCGGATGTTAAGTATTCTGCTGACGCCATAACCGAGGAACAAGAGAAAAAGGAACAAAAGATTCTCAGCCAGCAAATTATTTCAATGCTAAAAGAAACCTGTTCGCCGGAACATCTTAAAGCGTTTGAACTCGTTACGATTAAAGGCATGACCTCTGTCGCGGTTGCTGAACTGCTCGATATGACGCCTGACAACGTCCGTCAGATCAATTGCCGGATTCGGAAGAAAATTCGAGATGAGTTTGGCGACTTGCTGTGAAATATGACAGATGAATCAGCAAAATAAAAATAAAAATTTCATCCTTTTTCCTCTAGCCGCTTGCAATTCCGTTAAATTTTTGGTATACTGATTAAAATAGAAGGTTAGAAAGATAAGATAGACAGGATTATATGCTTATAGATTTGTCAACTTTTTTAACCAGAGTAATTTGTAATCATTTATTAAGGAGAATTCATCATGCGCAGACGTGATTTCATTTCCATTGCCGCAATGGCGGCGGCTTGTACCGCTGTCCCGTCGTTGGCGTTTTCGCAGGAAAAAAAGTTCAAAACCGTTTTGAAAAAAGCGGACATTGCCGATCCGGGCAACTTCGCCTATATGGAAGAACTCAAAAAGATGGGTTACGACGGCGTAGAAACTTGGGTCTATTCTGACAAGAGCACAATCGAAGCCGCAGAAAAGCAGCGCAAGTTCGCGGAATCCATTGATTTCAGAATCCACTCGACGATTTACGGCTGGTCTAATCTTCAGACGTACGACGAAGGCGATTTCAAAAAGCAGGTTGCCGACGTTGCCAAGTGCCTGGAAATTGCCGCGGCTTACGGCGCCGACACGCTGCTGTGGGTTCCGGCTCGCGTTGGCGGAACGATGCCCAAGCCGTGGGAATTCAAGTACGAATTCGACGAAAAGACGAACGTCGTTACCAAGGTTGCCGAAGGTGACAACGCTCCGTATGCAGACTACATCAAATCGCAGAACCACGCCATGGAACAGACGCGCCGCGCTCTGGAAACGCTCATTCCGCTTGCGGAAAAGAACAACGTCGTCCTCGGCTTTGAAAACGTCTGGAACAACCTGTGGTGCATGCCGGACGTCTTCGCCAACTTCGTCAATACGGTTGACAACAAATGGTTCCGTTCGTACTACGACATGGGCAATCACGTCCGTTACGCCCCGACGGAAGAATGGGTCAAAGCGCTCGGTTCGACGATTGTCAAGCTGCACATCAAGGGATTCAAGCTCAATCCCAACGGACACGACGGCAAATGGTGCTCGTTCCGCGACGCGTCGATTAACTGGCCCGTCGTTCGCCAGGCTCTGGAAGACGTCGGATACAGCGGATTCGTTTCCATCGAACAGGGCGGCG
The DNA here is from genome assembly GCA_045546875.1 of Thermoguttaceae bacterium. Lineage (GTDB taxonomy): Bacteria > Planctomycetota > Planctomycetia > Pirellulales > Thermoguttaceae > RUG11551. Next base: position 10,215 of record JAZQDP010000368.1, read on the forward strand.
ACCGCAAGAAGCTGTGCGAAGAACTCCAGCTCGTCTTTGACGGTAAATAATAAGATAGCTTTTAGCCTCTAGCTCCTGGCTTCTAGCTTTTAGTGTTAGTGTTGCTGGCACTAAATGTTAAACTTTGAGCTGTTAATGCCCAAACTAATGGCTAGAAGCTAATAGCTAGCAGCTTATTCTTGAACAACAAAAAACGCGAACTGTAATTCTACAGCTCGCGTTTTTGTTTGTCTTATATACTTGTTCTACTTGAAATTTCCCGAAAAATGATCTATTAGCTCTTAGCTCCTAGCCGCTAGTCTGGTTATTCCTGTTTCTTGCGATAATGCACGAATCAGGTTTATCAAGCTAATAGCTAGTAGCTAGAGGCTAGAGGCTTAACATCGGAAAAACCCAAGTCGTTTCAGTATAACCTATTTATTAGTATCGGTAGTAATCCGGTTTGAACGGACCGTTTTTCGAGATTCCGAGGTAGTCCGCCTGTTTCTGGGTCAGCTTGGACAGCTTCGCGCCGACGGCTTCCAGGTGAAGGCGAGCGACTTCTTCGTCCAGCTTTTTGGGCAGAACGTGAACGCCGAGCGGGTATTTTTCCGGTTCCGTCCAGAGGGCGACTTGAGCCAGCGTCTGGTTGGTGAACGAGTTGGACATGACGAAGGAGGGGTGCCCTGTCGCGCAGCCGAGGTTGACAAGACGTCCTTCTGCCAGCAGCAGAATGGAGTGTCCGTCCGGGAACGTGTAACGATCGACCAGAGGTTTAATCTGCGTCTTGACGATTCCCTTATAGGCTTCCAGACCGGCAACGTCGATTTCGCAGTCGAAATGCCCGATGTTGCAGACGATAGCGTCCTGGG
>JAZQDP010000369.1:0-6965 GCA_045546875.1 Thermoguttaceae bacterium
ATGGAATATACCGTAAAATTCAAAGAATTGTTCGGTATTATGAGGAATTAGATAGAGAGTTGTTTCTACATAAAGAAAAGTTTGCTCTGGTTTCAATTCCGCCAGCGGTTCCGTCTGCTCCGGTTGCAAACGTTCCGATAACTCCGGCTGATATAACGTCAATTCGTCTTTATCCTCAAATATTTGCCAAAAGTGGCGATAACGTCGAGCAGACGCCAGATAACGGCGCAGTTGGAATGATTGTCGCAGGCAATACGGCGCGGGCGGCTGATGGAATTGATGGCGTCAATAAACGTCTTGATAAATTGATAGAACTTCAGCAGCAAAACACTAATAATACAGCGTCAATCAATATGAAAACCGTCGGTAAAATTACAAGGATAGAGGATATTCCCCCGTTAGATTTAAGGAATCCAAACTGGAAAACGTCTCAAGAATACGCTCAAATTAAGAAGCTGTCGGTTGAAGCATTACGTAAGAATAGAAATAGTGGCGAAAAGTCGGACGATGGGGAAGCCGGTATTCATAACGGGCATGCGTGGCGTGCTATTGGTGAAGGCAATACAAGAAAAGTGTATTATTATTTATACTAGGTGGGGGGTATATTTTGACAGTCCCGCTTTTATGGGGCGGGTTCTTTTTTATTACAATAGTGAACATCTGTTAGCGTCATACAAAATATGACGTAGGATAAAAATTTTGAAAAATACTCTATAATTTTTTGTGTTGAAATTTAAGTGCGTTTCATTCTTTCTTGTATGCAAACGCTAAATTAAAAGGGGCTGTCATACGAAATATGACGCTGGATTCATTTCTATTTTGTGGTGTAATAGTGGCGTTATTTGCAAGACGCCTTTTCTGATTCGCCCTGTTAGCGGTTCACGTCTTGCGAGAATCTTTCAAACGGTATGGAGGATTTATCCCATGAAAGATTTAGATTCTACTGTTGCTCTTGAGAAAGAGTTTCTAACGCCAGATGAGGCGTGCCGGTTGCTGGGTTGTTCCCGGCGTTCGTTGGAGTACTGGAAGCGGTCGCAGGGATTGCCGTTCGTCAAGATCGGTTCGTTCGTCCGTATTAACCGCGAGGCGTTGCTGACCTGGTTCCGAAGTTTTACTGTCAAACGTAATGGAGGTGAAAACGATGTCTGAAGAATTTACCCCGATTGCCTGGAATTCAAATTCTACAAATGATGATTTTTTTGCGGGTTACGATGAAGCCCGGATCCCGGTTCATGTCCCTGCTGGAAAGTATATCGCTATTCTGACCGGCTGGAAAACAGACCGTAACAAGAACAATACACCTTGCGTCAAGCTGTCTTATCAGATTGCCAGCGGCGATTATTTCGGACAGATTATCACGGAACAGCGGTTTCTCACGAAAAGCGCGATGGGATATACCAAACAGTTCTTTGATTCGATGAAACTTGATCCCCGGCGCTCTGTCAGCGATTATCCCGAAATCTGGGTTGAACTTGTAACAACGATTCAAGACGGCGTTGACGGTCGGTCTTATACAAACGTTCAATCCGTGCGGCGTATTGTTCCGCCAGAGGGACAGACGCCAGTGCAGACGTCAAGACCGGTTCCGGGTTCTGGTTCGTCGAGTCAGTCGCAGGGAACGGTTCCCGGCGCGTTTTAGAGTTTAACATTTTGGAGGATATACAAATGATAGATTTATGTCCGATTTTTTGGTGTCTTATGGGAAGGCGTTCCCTTCAGCGTCAATATGATTGTTTTTTGAGGTATTCTCACAAACGCCTCCCCCATATTGGTTTTGAAGTCAATGACCCTTCTTTGGTTGTTTTGACAATTGACGTTTCAAAGGTTCCCTACTTGAATAAACAGGAAGCGAAAACCGATAAACAGCAGGTTTGGACGTTTGCAAAAGCGGTTTATGAAGCGTTGCCGAAAACATGGACGATTCGAGAATTCTATGAAGATGGTTCTCTTTTTGCGTTGAAATTCGTCTTTTCAATCGGCGATGGAATGTCAGACTGGGTTTCTCACTCTCCCCTGTATCGTCTTGAGCGTTTGGACGATGTTCCTTTGACGCTCAATCGAAAAGATAGAACGATGGAAAAGGTTCATGAGGAAAAAGAAATGCCCGAGCCTTGCGTTCTTGACCGTCCTTTGTGGAATTCGATTTGCAAAACGTTCAATTCGGATTCGTTCAAAAAGAAAGCGTTTTCGGCTGATTAGTCAGCGTTGTTTTGTTGCCGTCTGCCCTGTCCCGGTCGCAGGAAGCCGGAACAGGCGCGGCGGTGTTGACTTCACTTTAGACAGGCGCTCCGGAATTGCCGTTCTGGAGCGTCTTGTAGGAGATGTAATATTTTATGTATTCTGAATTATACACAAACGGGTTTTGTTGTCAAGGCGTTGCCGTCCGTCAAAAGCAAAGAATTAAATGGCTGGAAACGTTCAAGGCAGCTTGCAGCGTTGACCCGTATTTTATCGATAAAAGCGATTATTTCTTATCGCTCTATACATTCGACAGCGGATTAGTCGAGCATTTCAAACAGACCGAAAACAGCGTTGCCGGGTATTCCGGCGCGTGCTGGTGTCCGTTCGTCTGGTGGGATATTGACCGGGACGATTTATCGGACGCTCAAGCAGACGCAGCGCGTCTTGTCGAGTACTTGACGCAGACGCCAGACGATTCGGATTCCGATTCTGGTTTGGTTGTTCCCGATACGAAATCAATTCTGATTTTCTTTTCTGGTTCAAAAGGGTTTCACGTTGGCGTCCCTATTGCCGTTTTCGGCGATGGCGTCAAACCTGGGAAAGAGTTTCCGAAGCAGTACAAGGCGGCGGCGTTGGAGATTGCCAGACGTGCCGGCGTTGAAGTCGATCGGTCTGTATATGACCGCCAGCGGCTTTTCAGATGTCCAAACTCCAAACATGGGAAAACCGGTCTTTATAAAATTCCGTTGAGTTTCTGGGAAGTAACAACGGCTTTGACCGTTGCCGAAATTCGCCAGCGTGCAAGACGTCCCCGGCGTCTGGTATGTTCGACAGCGGAACGGGATCCGGTCGCAGGCGTTGACGATGTTCGTTATTCGCCAGCAGTCGAGCCGGTCGCAAGCGCGGTTGAAATCTGGAATAAAGCTCAAGGCGATATTTTGTCAGCGTTGCCGTCTGCTATGGGGCAGGTAGCAAAAGAGGATATGGAACAGCCCGGTGCAGGACGTCCGTTCTGCTGTCAAAACCGGTTCCCCGATGGTTCGTCTGTCCCCCGTCTCCGGCGCGATACTCTGACCTATATTCGGAATACGGCTCCGGGCGGTACAAGGGCAATTTTTCTTTATTATGCCGTGATGGATTGTTTAAGATGTGGCTGGAATCGTCAAGCGGTCGAGTCTCTTTTTTACGATGTTGCTGGGTTGACCGGGTTGCCCTGGAAGGAAATCAAACATCAGATAGAAGGGGCTTTTCAATCATACGAACAGGAAAGAGAGGTTTATAATGGCAAATGACCCTAAAACTCCGGCGCAAACGTTAGCGATGGAATACGTCAACAGTTTGGGCGGTCTGAAATACGTTTTCGTTTCCGGCGGCGGCTGGTATTCGTATCATGACAAGACGGGCTGGAAACTGATTCCAGATTGGTCGGTAAAAGCTCAAGTCAATCGGTTTTGTTTGAACAGACTTCAGACTAATGAAAACCTGTCCAAACAACGATTAAATGACGTGATGGAATTTGTCAAAACGTTTTTGACGGTTCCGGAACTTGCAGACGATACATCAGACCCGGCGCGATGGTTGCATTTTGACAATGCCGGATTAGTGATTCGGGCGGAATCGGCAGCGGGTTGGATTGCTTGCAATAATGCCTTGATAGATGTCGAGAAAGCGGCGGTTGCTCTGTATGAAGGGAAGCCGGTTCCAGAGGAAGCAATAAAATCTTTGTCCCCGGAATTATTCGTTCTAGGGCGTGTTCCGTGCGATTTTGAGCCGGGTTCAGAGTGTCCCCGGTGGTTGCAGTTTGTCAATGAGGTTTGTTCGTCAAGCGTCGATAGAAACAATTTACAACGGCTTTTCGGTTTGTCTCTGACCTATAATAGAAAATATAACGTGTTCTTTGTCCTTTACGGCGTTGCCGGAACGGGAAAGTCCACTTGTCTTGCAGCCCTGGAAAAACTCAATGCCGGCGCGGTCTGCTCTGTTGCTCTGTCGGATTTTGGAAAGCCGTTTGCAATCTTTCCTTTGACAGAGAATCGATTAAACCTTGTAAGCGATATGCCGTCCGTCTGGGAATCAGCGTCAACAGCGTTTGATCGTGAAGCGGTTCTGAAGTCTCTGACCGATGGGGAACTGTATTCCGTAGAGCGTAAATTTCAAAACGCTGTCGATCGTCGGTTGATTGCTTTATCGGTTTTTGGCTCAAACATGGTTCCCCGATTCGCTGATAGATCTGGGGCGATCCGCCAGCGGCTCCGGCTGTTGCCGTTCCTGGTTCAATTCAGAGGAAAGCCGGAACAGAATCCAAACTTGAAAAAAGAGTTGCTGTCGGAATTGCCGGGCATTTTCGTTTGGTCTTTGACGGGTTACGGTGAATTACTGTCCGAAGGTTACAAGACGTTTCCAGAGAGCGAGGAAGCCGAAATACTCAAGCATGAAGCGGAACTGAAATCTAATCCTGTTTTGCAGTTTTGCGAGGAATGTTTAGAACGATCTGTTCCGGAATCTGAAGTTAAGTCAGAAACGCTTTATCGGGTTTATCAATCGTTCTGTATGAAAAACGGGTTGAAGGCGTCAAGCTCAAATACCGTTATTCCCGAAATCGTCCAAACAATGGGAGCCGGTAAAGGGCGAAAATTTCAAGACGGGCGGCGGGTTGCTGTCCTTTATGGAATTCGTTTTGTGAATGATACATCGGATTCTTACAGCGAGAATTATTGACGTTCTGGGGCTGAATTGACGGGGCTGACGGGGCTTTTCCTATTTTATATAATATATATAGCAATAGCCGGGCAATAGCTTTTCCATATCCCTTGTTGCCCTGTCCCCCGTATTGTTACAAAAAATCTTTATAATTACATATTGCCCCCGCTTGCGCAAAATTGCAAACGGTGTATAATCGTTTTCACAAATTGCAAAAAGCAGGGACAAAAACAAGCATACAAGGAGAATTTATAATGGCTAGTTTTAAGATTAAAAAAAGTACCGGTAAATACAGAATTCGTTTTACTCTTGACGGTCGAGAAAAAGAAATGTTGTTGCCTACTGCTGACAAACGAAAAGCAGAAACGATTTGTGGCATGGTTGATCGTATTATCGAGCAAAAGCAGACCGGGCAGCCGGATCGTCTCTTGTCAAACTGGTTGAAGGATATTCCAGACGATTTACGTCAGCGGTTGGAGCGTGCCGGATTGGTCGAGCCGAAGCCGAAGCCAAAAACGATACAGGATATTATCGACAGGTTCAAGGACAGAAAAGACGTCGAGCAGGCAACGCTTTTGACTTACGTTAAAATCTCAAACAATTTGACAGCGTTTTTCAAGTCTGGTTGTCTGTTAGAATCAATCGATACGGAACAGGCGGCGCGGTTCTATGATTGGCTGAAAAAACATTATGCCGAAGCAACGGCAAAACGCAGAATCAATCTCACGAAACAATTTTTTGCCGAAGCTGAAAAGCTGGATTGGGTTCACAAAAATCCGTTCCGGTTCTGTAAAGGTGGCGATGTTGTCAATAAAGAGAAATGGCGATATTTCCCCGTTGACGTTATTTCTAAAGCTCTTGACGAAATCACAAACAAGGAACATCGGGCGCAGATTGCTCTAATGCGATTTGCCGGCGTTCGTGGCGCGTCTGAATTATATCAGATGGATTGGACGCCAGAAACGATTCGTTGGAGTACCGAAGGCAACGCAGGCAGCATTACAATTCTTGCAGACAAGACAAAACAGCATGAAGGGAAAGATTCTAGGATCATTCCGTTAAATCCGATTCTGGAAACCTGTTTGCGCGATTTGTACGATTCCGCCAGAGAGGGGCAGCTAAAGATGTTTCCAGACTTGCGAAAAACAAGCAATCCTGGAACGTGGCTCAAGAAGGCGTTTAATCGGGTAGGGATTCAAATTGAACAGGTTTATAATTTACGGCGTTCTTACTGTTGCGATGTTATGGAAGCCGTAGGGCAGGACGCTAAAGCATACGAGGCTTTGACCGGGCATTCTTTCCAGATGGGGCTGAAACATTATCAGCAGTACCATAAAGCAAGACAGGATAAAGCCGAAGGACGGTTGATGGAGTTTTGGTCGAAATTGGAGCAAGGTTCAGGAAGTTGCCCGGAAATTTGCCCGGTTTTGCCCGGAATTTTGCCCGTGCAGGACGGGACGTCCGATTATCCAGAATTGCAGGATTCAGAAAAACCGATTGCGCAAGTCCTTGAAAATCAAGGGTTTTTGCAAAATGAAAAAACGCCTTGCGTTGAAAAGCAAGACGTTCAAGAAATAAAAAATTGGGCGAAACTGGACTCGAACCAGCGACATCTACCTTGTAAGGGTAGCGCTCTAACCAACTGAGCTAATCGCCCTAAAATGAAAAATCAACGTATATTATATCTATAAAAAATTTTTGTCAACGGGGGCGCCAAAATTTGCCGCGCGCCGTTTATATTTTGGTTGCTCCGAAAAATGGAAGGCGGTAACGGAGCAACCGTCGGGAGCGAAGTTACGCTTAGGCGAGCCGAGAGCGCGATTGGATTGAAAGGCGGTAATGCAGTGAACGAAGTGAGCGGAATTACGCATTCGCCGTCAGGCGAACGATTAGAAACCTCACGCAAAGTTCGCGAAGTTCGCAAAGTTATTGCGAAACGTCAAAAAATTTTAGCCCTGAAAGGGCGACATCTCTATAACCGGCGGGCGTAAGCCTCCGGGTAATTGAATAAATCAATAACAAAAAATCGATAAATACCCCTTTCCCTCCCGCGCGGCGTGAAGCGCCGCGCGGGAGGGAAAGGG
>JAZQDP010000370.1:0-4210 GCA_045546875.1 Thermoguttaceae bacterium
GTCGATTTGGCAGGGGCGTGGTTGTGGAGGGGGGAGGGGGGAGGGAGCGCGCCAGCGTCTATTCTGGCGAATTTTTGTGCGTGTGCGCTCCGTTGCGATTATAAGTAAAGAAGTCAAGGGGGCTTCTCCCGGCGCCCTTGACTCCCATCCTGCATAAACAAGACGCGAAAAGCCTTTTTTCACGACCCGAAATCGCAACTACATTTTATATGAACATGGAGGTCTATATTCTACCATTCCTTTTAGAAATGTCAAGCGGTTTTTGTTACAGAAGCAGAAAAGAATTGAAGGAACCTATTATTAAAATAATAAAGACAGAAAGAAATAAGAGATATAGAGTATATAGTATCAGTTTCTATTGTTATATATTCTTCTATGTTTGCAAACTCCCTCGCCGTCCAGTTGAAATTCTCGCCCCAAGCCAGAATATTCCGCTCGCTCTTGCAAAAGAAAAAATTTTGATTATAATGAGCGTATAAAAGTTAAAAGACAGTACGGTTTGAATTAAATTGTTGTATGTTTGAAGAAACGTTTACGCTGTCGGACAAGTCATTGGCGCAGTCGCTGTTCGGGTCGTGCGATAAGCACGTCCGTCGGGTGTCGGAGTCGTTTTCCGTTCGGATTTGGCTGGATGGCAGCCGAGTTTTCGTATCGGGCGCAGAGTCGCAGGTCAAGCGGGCGATCGACGTTCTAAAGGCGATGTCCGTCAAACCGGATTTATCGGACGACGACGTTTCCTGTTTCCTCAGCGCGGTCAAGAGCGGTTTTGAGGCGGGGGAGGGCGCCACGGCGTCTTTGACCGAATCCTCTCCGCTGAGCGAACCCGGTGCAGAATCGGCAGGCGCCTTCTCAGACGTCAAGCCGCTGGATGTGTTTACAGGTCGCAAAATCCGTCCCCGAACGGCGGGGCAGGCGCGGTTTCTGCATGCTGTTCAGACTCACGACATAACGCTTTGTTACGGTCCGGCAGGGACGGGAAAAACGTATCTGGCGGTTGCCGCGGCTGTGTCGGCAATGAAAAAAGGCTCTGCAGAGCGGATTATGCTGGTTCGTCCGGCTGTTGAGGCGGGAGAAAACCTGGGGTATCTGCCCGGCGACTTGCGAGCGAAAATCAATCCGTATCTCCGACCTCTGTTTGACGCTCTACGCGATATGATGGATCCAATGGCGGTTCGACGCCTGACGGAAGAAGACGTTATCGAGGTCATTCCGTTGGCGTATATGCGCGGCCGAACGTTTAATAACGCCTGGATCATTTTAGATGAAGCGCAGAATACAACAATTCCCCAGATGAAAATGTTTCTCACCAGAATGGGCGAGAATTCGAGAATGGTCGTTTCCGGGGACGTCTCTCAGATTGACCTGCCGCCCAAAACGACCAGCGGGTTAATTGACGCCCTTCGTCGGCTGAAAAAAATAAAGGGCGTCGCGATTGTGGAACTGAAAACCTCTGACATCGTTCGGCACCCGCTGGTTGAGAAAATTGTCAACGCTTACGAGGAGAAGAATACATGAGTTCCGGAACGTCGTCAACCAGCAGTCGGACGCGCAAGCAGCGTCTTCTTCGGTTCGGCGTTGATAAATCAGCGTCTGTCTGGGAGTTGTTGTTCAATTGGGAGCAAATGCGGTTCCTGCTGTGTTACGTTGTTTTTGTCGGTCTGATTACCGCGATTAACTGCTCTTGGCGCCCGGCGTTTTTTTATCAGCTCGATTTCACGCCCTCGCGCAGCGTCAATTCACGAGTTGAATTTTCCGTTGTTGACGAAGACACGCTTCAGATGTTGCGATTTCGCGCCCGAAGTCAGGCTTTTTTGGTCTATTATCAAAAAAACTCTTTACTGGACAAGATGAAGCAAAATCTCCATAAAGAATTACAGATAATCCGAAACGCGAAAAGGTTTGACACGGTCGGGTTTAATCTTTGGACGCATTTTGTTCCTGTCAAGGAAAAGGGAAATAGCGTTGCCGCCCAGTCCCGTCAACGGATGCAGAGGTGTTTTAACGCCATACGCGAATTATTCAAGGAAGACGAGGCTCTGATTAATTTTGATTTGCAGCTGGACGAGGTTTTGCTTCCTTATCGGGAACGAGGCGTATTAAAGAACGATGAAGTCGATTCCCGATTTTCCAATATCCAAACGGACAGAATCAAAATTGTAGAAGAAAACGGTTCTTTGGAAGATTCCCGTTGGGCGTCCAGAGATGAAGTTCTTCTGAAAAGCTGGGACGATTTGACGTTGAGAGTCAAAACCGTTTTTGGCGACAACGATTTATCTGATATGCTTGTCTTTTGGTTAAAACGCGCTCTTCCGTCAACACTGGATTTTGATTATGATCTGACCAGACAGGAAATTGAACAGGAAGAGAACAAGGTTCAAAACGTCGAAAACCTTTTCCGAAAAAACAGCCGAATGGCGGAAGCGGACAAGGCTCTCGACGCCAACACGTGGAATATCCTCAAGCAGGAAGATAAAATCTGGGAATCTCAGCGCCCGCTGTTAAGCCGTCTGTTCCGTTTTCTGTCAGCGTGGGCGACGTTGTGCCTTTTCTTCTTCCCAAGCCTGGTTCTGGCGTCTCAATCTCATCAGCAAATCTTCGACGGCAATCGCAAGACGCTGGCGCTGTGCGGTCTGACTCTCGCGGTGGTTGCCCTGGCAAAATATCTTTCAACGCTTGGCTGTAACGCTCAATCGGCCGTTCTGTTTATGTACGCAGTAACGTTGGGCATTGCATTCGGTCGTCGAACGGCTTATTTGCTGTTTTCCTGTTTGTTGATTGTCATTGTTTTAGGCGCCGGCGGCGGTTTGACAGATTTGCTTTATTCCGGCGGCGTGGTGGGGATTGCCTTGCTGCCGCTAAACAGGTATTGCACTCGTAAAAACCTCATTTACATTTCGTTTCTGGCTGCGATAACAGCGTTTGTTTTAGCGATTGTCTGTAATGTTCTCAATTCTCAGCCCTTAAACCTGAAACTTCTTCAATTTGCCGGCGTTTCCGCTCTTTGGATCGTTGGCGGCGGGTTCCTGATGCAGGGTTTGGCTCCGTTTGAGGAATGGTTTTTGGGAATTCTTACCGACACGCAGCTGCTGGAATTGTCTAATCCGACTCACCCGTTAATGCAGGAACTGGTTCAACGCGCGCCCAGTACGTATAACCATTCTACCTTTGTTGCCGCGATTTCCGAATCAGCGGCTCGTTCGATCGGAGCTTGGGGATTGCTGTGCCGAGTCGGCGCCCTTTATCATGACATTGGCAAGTTCGTTACTCCAGAATACTTTGTGGAAAATCAAAAATCCCTTTCAGATTCCCAGCACGATAACCTCACGCCCAATATGAGCGCGCTGGTAATTATCAATCACGTTAAAAACGGCGTCGTTCTTGCCAAAAAAAGGGGGTTGCCTCAACAGGTTATCGACTTGATTGAACAGCATCATGGAACTACTTTGGTCAAGTTTTTTTATCATAAAGCCATTGAAGAACACAAAAAGGAGATAAAAGAACGTTCTCCCGAGTTGTCGGAGGAAGAAATTTCGCGTCAGGCGACCGATGCGGTTGATGAAACGATGTTTCGCTATCCCGGACCTAAACCGCAAACGAAAGAAGCGGCAATCCTGATGTTAGCCGATTGCGTCGAAAGCGCTTGCAGAACGTTGGTAGAGCCGTCGCCCAGTCGCGTTAACGATCTGGTCAGAAGCATAGCTGCGGATAAATTGCAAGATGGTCAGTTCGACGAAACAACGCTGACTTTTAACGAATTGAAAAACATTCAGGAAGCGATTGTTTTGGCAATTATGTCTATTTATCATGCCAGAATCAAATATCCGGATCAGGAAGCCCAAACGCAAAAATGAAAATGTAGCTGTTAGCGATTAGCGATACGGAATTATTGAGGCGCTTTGCGTCAATTGCTAATTGCTAATTCCCCATTCCCCACTCCCTATTCCCCACTCCCTAACAAAATGCTGCTTGCTTACGATTTAGGAACCGGCGGGGCGAAAGCCTCCCTTTACGAAAACGACGGAACGCTCCTTGCCGCGGCGTTTGAAGCTTATTCAACTTATTATCCGCAATCCGGCTGGCATGAACAGCGTCCGGAAGACTGGCGTCAGGCGATTATCGCGTCAACGAAAAAGCTTTTAGCTGAAACGAAAGCTGATCCGAATCAGGTGGAAGCGATTGCTCTTTCCGGACATTCGCTCGGCTGTGTGCC
>JAZQDP010000371.1:0-2637 GCA_045546875.1 Thermoguttaceae bacterium
GATAAGGGCTTCGAGTTCTTCCTGAGTCGTTTCTGCGGGAAGTTTATGCAACACGCTTTTAATTCCCGCCTTTTGGCACGCGATTTCTTTGTTGCGAACGTAGACCTGACTTGCCGGGTCGTCGCCCACGAGAATTGCCGCCAAACACGGTGTAACGCCGGTTTGCTGAATAAACTGCGCTGTTTCCTGCGCCGTTTCTGAACGAAGGGTTGCCGCAAGGGCTTTGCCGTCTAAAATCATAATTGAAAATTATTAAATGTTTAGGATACAAAAACGCTAATTGAAAATAGCCGCGCGTCGAACGGTTGATTTATTATAACTTTGAATGATTTTAGAAATCTTGTCTTCTTTCCATTCAACGTTGCGTTGTTTGAGGAATTCTTTGCACTCGTCCGAAAGAATCGCTCCCGAATCGGAACCGACAAACAAACATTCTACGCCGCCGGAAACAATGTCATTGAGAAACTCTGTCTCTGGCGGGAAAGGATCGGACGATTTCCAGGCTTTATCTTTTCCATTCGACCGAATATAAAATCTCGTTTTGGAATAAACCGTCTTTTTGGCTTGAATCGAACCGTCTGAATTTTGTGACAGAATCGGGTAGTCTGGCAAGATATGGAATTGCGCTTCAAACGGAGAACGACCGATTTCTATTCTCGCTAAGGCTAACGCTCCAAACACAACGGCATCGTCTCCGAGGCTGGAAAAGACAACCTCGCGTTTTCGTGCGGAGGTAATTAAATGGTCGTCTTCAATTTCGCGTTGAATAATCGGCATGAGGAACCAGCCGCAGGCTTCCATCAATCCGCCGCCGAGAATAATCGTTTCCGGGTCGATCAAATGTCTGACAGACCGACACACACGCCCGATAACAACCGCCGCGCGAGTAACAATCTGCGAAACAAGCGGGTCGGAATTTTTTAATGCCGTGTTGAGCATTCCAGACTTTATCATTCCGCCCTTTTGAGCCATGAGATCTGAAATAATCGACGTTTTCCCGCTGTCGAGCGCGGCGCGAATGTCTCGTTCAATCGCCAAACGACCAGCAACCGCTTCAAAACAGCCGTGGTTTCCGCACCCGCACAACGGACCGTCGTCTAAAACGTGCATGTGCCCAATTTCGCCCGCCGCGTCACAGGCTCCAGCAAGCAGATGACCGTCGATTACGATGCCGCTGCCAATTCCCGTCCCAACGCAAATGCTGATAATCGTTTTGGAACCGTGCCCGGAACCAACCCACGATTCACCCAGGGCGCCAAGGTTGCCGTCATTGCCGACAGCAACAGGAACGCCGAGTTTCTTCTCTAAAATGGATTTCAGTTTAACGCCGCCCAAATTCATATTAGGCGTTCCAACAACGTTGCCCATCGGATCGACAACGCCGGGAACGGCAATGCCAACGGCAGATAAATCTTTGAGCGATTTGTCTTCTTCAGCAAGAGCTTTAGAGACGGCGCTGATAATAGCGCCAATTGTTTCTTCTGGAGAGCCGTCGCGAGGCGTCGCTTCTCGAGCAGAGGCAACCACTACGCCGCACTCTTTACAAAGCGACGCCTGAATCTTCGTGCCGCCTACGTCTATGCCAACATACCAATTATTTTTCTGTTTAGCCATCGTTGAAATTAAATAAGTCGAAATAAAAAATTAACCGTGAACGTTTATGTACTCTTTACTGGAAATCCAGCGAAATATTCAGTACAAATTATTCTCTTCTAATGTTTGCCGCGGCACGGCGCTGAACCTCTTTGAGCTTTTGAGAAACCTCTTTCCAATCGCGAACGTTGTTCTTTTGCGCCCAACGAACGTATTCCTGAAACATCAGTTTAGCTTGAGAGCCATAATCGTTAAGCAAATTGTTCGATTCTGACCTGTCCGAAATCATATCATACAATTCCCAAACGCGTTTAGACTCAGGATCAAACTGAGAAACCAATTTCCATTTGCCCGATCTGACGGCAATATTGCCCTTATACTCCCAAAACAGGTATCGTTCCTCGTCTTTGGTTTTCATATCAAAAACAGATTTGAGGCTTATTCCCGGCAACGGCTGCGTATTAAATCCATTGACCTGCGCTGGATATTTAACTTCTACAATATCCAAAATCGTTGGAATAATGTCAATCGGGTGAGCAATCTGATGGGTAACTCGACCGGGACTAAGAATTTTCGGATATGAAATAATGCACGGGGACGCCAAAGACCCCTCGTAAACGTCTTCCGCATAACCGCGATACGGCGTGTTGCTAACGTTAGCCCACGGGATGCCGTATGATTGATAGGTTCGTTCTGACCCCGGCGCCACGCGCGGATTGTTGCCCGACATAACCGGCTGCCCCGTTTTGGTGGTGGGAGACATGTACTGCGCCCCTTTGAAGTTTTCTGGCAATTCAAGTCCATTCCCGCCAGAGGACGACATGAAAATAATAAGCGTATTGTTTCCTTTGCTTGCCAGCTGAACATGATGAATAATCTCTCCAACCACTCTGTCCATCGCTTCTACTTGAGCCGCGTAGACTTCCATTCGCAACGACTGCCAACGCGCATACGGTCCAATTAACGCCCATTCCGGAACGTTTTCATCGCGAGGCGACAATTTGGTGCGGGGGTTGATAGTATACAGAGCCTTCATGCGCTTAT
>JAZQDP010000372.1:0-17788 GCA_045546875.1 Thermoguttaceae bacterium
CAATAGCGCTAATACCATTTTTTAAGACGGAAATAAGTTTGCCTTTGACCGCAATAAACGCTGTGGTTATCGCTACGTAACCTTTTGTTGCTCCGTATAGCGCCAGTATGCCAGTTGTCAGTTTAAGAACGTTACCCGCAACGCTGACAATTCCAGACAATACGCCGCTATTGGCATTTGCCCAGGAAATTATACCGCCAATGTGCTGCGCGATAGAATTGGTTATATCAATAACTACCGGTGCCAAAACATTTCCCATTGTTAATGATAAGCCGGAAACAGTTTTGTTCAAATTGTCGTATGCATCATTCATTGCTGCCGCTCTAACCGTTGCAGAATTGTTCATAACAATTCCTAGCTGATTTGCTGCATCCGACAAATTGGCAATTCCATCCACGCCTTGTTTGAGCATTGGCAAAAGACTGGCGCCAGCGCCACCTAATAGAGAAGTTGCAAGAGCAGTTTGTTGCGTTGAGCTTTCAAGCTGACTAATTGCTTGAGCAACAGTCAAAAACTGCATTTCAGGCGATAATTCTTTTAGGCTTTCAACGGACAAACCAAACTGAGCAAATTTGTCGCTGCCATTGACTATGTTTTTTGATAATTTGGTCATAGCGGCGTCGATATTCTCAATAGATGAACCGCACTGTCCGGCAACATAAGACCATTGTGAAAGAGTTTGAGAACTAATCCCAGTACGAACAGCCATTTTATCTAACTGATCTCCTACGGCGGCGAAATGTTTTGTAACGCCAATAACCGCAGCTTGGCACGCACCCCAACCTATTGCGATAGCATTAGCAACATTCATCGCCTGTTCGCCAAAATCTTTGATTTTATCTGTTGCTGCCGCTAATGTTTGATTTAACTCTGTAGCGTTTGCACCGATTTTAACAAATGCTTCACCTAATTTTATCGCTTCACCAGACATAATGTATTCTTTTTTTATTTTTTTATGTTATAATATATTGGAAAACTTAGTTATTAACAAGGAGATATCCTATGATTATTCCTACTGACGAACCCAAGACATCTACTTGGTTTAATTGCGTTGCATTTTTGGCATTCATTGCATTCATTTTTCACACTCTTATTGTGATAATGTATTTATTATACTTTTTGGGAATATGGGACACGGTATCCTCTGATCCTAGGTCATGGTACCATGATGGCGATTATCCGCTTTATTTTTCTTTATGGTTTATCGAAATTATTATTCTTTGGACGTGGTTTCATTACACGCTAAAAGAAACGCCAGAAGAAGAAGCAAAACGTAAAAAACTCATTTCTACAGCTGTTCAAAATGTTATTGAACGTTGCGGAACTAATTATACGCTACAGGATGTTGAAAAAGAATATGAGTATCTTCAGCAACAAGCGTCCACTGACTCTACCTCAGACTCTTCTCCCAAGCCGCAATAACGTATTTTTTGGCGTTGACAAGAGCCGGTTGCATGAACGGGCGAGGTTCAACCCGCCCGAACTTTTTGGTCGTTGGAGTAATGCAGCGCATTTCTTGCAACGTCCGATAGTTCCTTTCTGCCAGTTCAGCTTCTTTCTCGGTTCTTAACCGACGCCAAATGACGTTGACGCATCGACCGGAATCGCCACGAAATTCGTGATAATTCCAGTCTAAATTCCATTTACAAGTCCACGGCCCCGGAGGCGCGTTGACAACAACAGGACCGATGCCGCCCAGGTTTCCGGGCAGCCCCGGAGCAAAATTCTTTTTTTGCCATTGCGCCGGTAATGAAACCGTTCCGCCCTTTTCCAGCGTTTTCGCGCCTTTTTTCGTTCCAAACGCTTTCGGTCCGATAATCACGGATTGCCCGTAATCGTCCAAAGCGTAAACGATGGAGTTCTTCAGTCGTCCAGTGCGGTTTGTCGGCGGTTCGCCAGGTCTGGAAACCTTTTTTCGATTCCGGATTGACCGGCGGGAAAACTTTCGCACAATAGCCCCGGCTTTGTTGAGAGCTTTTTTCTTTGCTCTTTCCAATTTCTTTTCGAAGGGGCTTTTGTACAAAACCGTTTTGACGACGATTGAATGAAAGTCCATGGAATTATTCCTTTATCTTCAGCGGATTTAGCTTTTCTAACGGCGTTACCGGCGCACGAACGCCGGCAGTTCCGCAAACGGCGGAATAAACTTTCTGGATTTCGTAGCGGACCAGCGACAGGGCGTCTTCGTCGCGCTCCTTCGCCGCCTCCCACGCCCAGTTGAGTTCTTTCCAGGTTATGGATTCGACGTCTGACCAGCTCCAACCGAGGGCGCCAAGCTGTCGCCAGACTGTTCGCCATGGATCGTCTTTTCGACTTTCGCGAACTCGCGTTCCAGCGTCTGCTGAATCGTCTGCTGAATCGCCTTCTTGTTGAACTCGTCGATTTGCTCTGCACGGCTGGCGATCTCCGCTCGACCGAGCGCGTCGTTCTTCCGAATCCGTTCTAAATCGCCAGCCAGGTGAGGGAGGAAATCTTCCAGCGCGTTCCAAAGCGCCGTTCTGAGAGCGTCAAAGTTCTGTCCATTGATGTTGGCGAGGAACTTTGTCTCCTGTTCACGCAGGCTGTTTTCCGAGACGTCCGCCGACGGATCGGCGATGGCGCGTTTATGCCAAACGATGGAAAATGCCAAAGCCGACAAAATGGACATGTCGTAATACAGTTTTTGCATGTCGAACTTCGCCAGGTTCATAATGCGAGGCGGATTGTCGGTAATTGCCGAAAAGTCGGTTTTATCAACGTTACGGACAGTCAAAAAGTTCAACGACAAGTCGTATTGAGTTCCGTCGGAACCTTTGAAGGTGCAATCAATCATTCGTTTTTTCCTCCGTTGTTGGCGGTTCGTCGGCAGAATTTGCCGATTTTGGCAGTTGTTTTCCCAGCTCAAAAGTTCGCAGCGTTTTTTGTCTGCCGTCTTCTTCAACGAGAACCTGCTTGACAATAACCTCTCTGTTCGTTTTGATTGCTTCAATCGACAGCGGCATTACCGCACAGATTTTGTCGTCGGAATACGGTTCAACGCCCTTGACAATGTCAATAGCAACCGGATGGCTGGGGTTCATTTGGCAAATCTGAAGCAATTCTTTTTTGGTCATGGATACCAGACTGAGTTTCGCTTGTTTGTCGGCAATGTTTCGCCCTGTTTCGTAAGCGTCCATTTCCCCTCCTATGCTCCAACAGTCATCCAAGTCGGTTCCAAAACCGTTTCCGCAGAATTAACGGTTTCCTTTTTGAATCCGTATTTGAGCGTAATGTCGTGGTTGACAACGTCGCCCGCAGCCTGATGATAGGACAGTCCTTCAATGTAGCACGGCATCATCAGTCCCTGCGTTCCGGAAACGGTAATGTCGCCGTCCATCATGGCGTATTTACGCACGGTGCGAGCTGTAAAGAAGTCCGTTTTGATCTGACTGTAGGACGTGTCGCTAAAGCCGGGGTAATACTTCATTGTAAACGACAGAGCCTGAATCTTTCCAGGCAGCGACGGGGTGGCATTGAGACAGCGAACGTTGAGTTCAACGCTGTTTCGCGTCAGGTCAGAGCATTCGACCCCGTCAATTTCTCCCCATTCAGACCAGACCGGCGTCGACGAAGAGCCAGTGTCGCAGTAAAACTTACAAAAATCTCCAGTTTTCGGTTCGGACATGGTTTTTAATCCTCCAATTACCTAAAATATCCAAAATCCAATAAAATTAACGAATCGTAACAAGCGACGCCCTCCAATGAACTGACATTGTAAAGCGACGGCGATTCGATATTCCGCAATTCCAGCCCCGTAACGCCTTCAACGACGTGTCGGGACTTCTGTAAAATCAAAAAAAGGCGGTCGGCAAAGGCGCCCAGTTTGGCGACGTCCGTTTCCGGTTCGTAAATGCGTTCGCGAAGCGATACGCCGACAATGTAATCATATTCCGACTTGACGCGCAGATTCTTCAAATTGGTTATCTGCCCAGGAGTAACCCGGATTTTTAACCGTTCAATGTCGGCAGAATCGTCGTCAAAGACCAAACTCCGTTCAACGTCAAAATCTTCGTTGTTGTACAATGGTTTGAGAATTGCCTGAACTTCGTCTGATTTGATTAGCGATACGACAGAATCGCAAATGTCAATTCCTATGCAGCCCATTGCTGACTACTCCTTTTTGTGTTCAATTTGATAATAAAACCGTATGGGTCGCGCTGTTCATAAATCGTTCCGCCAACGGGCAGGACGTCGTATTGAGCGCCTTTTGAATCGGTTATTACGTCCCCCGCCGACGGCAGAGCGCCCAGCGTCGATACGTAAAACGTCCAGACAACCGCATTGGCGTATAATCGTTTCCCTTCGCCGCCTTCGTCGTCGCGTCCCGGTTCAGTCCGGACGGCTTGAAGAGAGACTGTTTCGCCAGTTTTGCGAAAACAGTATTGAATCGGTTCGCCGCTGAACGCCAAGACAGCGTCAAAGACGGCGCGAACGCATTGCGGTATGTTGACCCCTGAAATCATATTGCCTTGCCTTCAATAACGGCAACCGTTTTATTGCCGTCCGCTAATAAAAAGTCGAACTGAATTCTGTATACAGCTCCATACGTCGGGAAGAGCGGCTTTTCCGACGTCGGAAGCCGATACTCGAAATTGACGCTTTTCATTTCGCCGTCGTCGTCCGGACGTTCCACCGGGACGTTATAGACGCTGGTTGCAATCGGAACGGAGACGTTGTTGTGTCCTTCAACGACTGACAGCGTCCGCGGATACGTTTCTATATATTGATAGACCGTATAGTGAATTTCCTCAAAATCCGCCTGAACCAAATAATCGCCAGTCAGACCGGATTTAAGCGCAATCTGCGGCATGCACGGACCGTTAAAATGAAATTTGGTAGTATATACAGCTGCAACGCTTCCCATATTACGTACTCCAATTGCTTACTATCGTTGTTGAAATAATATCAATGTCCGCTCCGCCAGTAGTTCCGGCTGCAATAACGTCCACGTCAATCTGTCCTGTAACGTCAGCAAAGACAACGTTGACCTCGCAGGGCGAAATATGTTGCGTCAAGGGTTCTTCCAATTCCAATGTCGCCAGATCGTCCAGCGTCAGTGAGGAAAGTTGGTTAATCGTCAAACTGTCAAAATAGGCTGTCATGAGGCGTTATCGTCTCCAAATTTTATAAACAGGCGTTGCGGTTTCGCCAATTAAATATTGTCCGTTCTTGTAAAATCTCAGTTTTGCAAAGTCAGATTTTGTATAGTGTAACGTGTCTTTGTTATAATCCAACTGTTCAACATTCCACGATTTTGGCGTAATATGGGGAGAATCTTTCAGACGAAATGCAACCGTTTGTACGTCATGCCGGACAAGCCAATCTGTAATAATTTGTTCGTCGTAACCCCATTGAGTTATATACAATTCATTCCAGTAATTAAACAATCGTGAGAGTTCCGGTTCCCGAATCCCAACTGCACCGCCTAAAACTCCATGGCAACGCTGAATATACTTGCAGACGTAAGCGGTTTCCGGTCGCCCATCAAATGCCTTGACAGCTTCGACATGCGCCGGGTGTAATTTATTATCCACGTCGAAAACATGCGTTGTCGCTGCGCCAGTCGGCATATAACGCCAGATCATTGAGGATGCCTTGTCTTTGTATTCATGAATGACAAAAACAACGTTTGACAAGTCAATTTCTTCCTGTTCAGCGGCTGACTGAACGAATTTGTAATTGTCGTCGTCGCAGTGGCATACAATCGGGAGATGAAACGCATCTTCAAGCTCCTTCTGCTTCATCAAAAAACAAATGGCGTAATAGCGGTTCTCGCCGTAAAGCGAGACGGAACAGACGGCTTTTCCGGAAAGCTCAGCGACCGGTTCAATCGGCTCAACCATGCGACGCTTGGCAGAATGTTCAATGCGCTGCAACTTGCCTGTCAATCCCCTGTAATTGAAATTGTTGTACCAGCGTTCTCCTCGGTCGCTCTTGGTCAAAGAGGAATAGCCTGCAGCTTGTCCACAAAGGTTGAACAATGGCGAATAACAACGGAACTTGCCTGACGCCATTCCCTGCGCTCGACGCTGATCCGGCATGTGCAAACAACCCCAATTGGGTTCCTGGTAAAAATCAACCAGTTTTTGTTTGACGCTATTGCGATAAATAATCGCGTGTCCGCAAATGGAACCGGAAAGACGCAAAACGTTTTCTGCAACCTGAACTGGCGTCGTTATGTGTTGTGCGCCTAAATATATCATGTCCCAATCGTCCGGGACTTCTGCTAAAAAGACGTTGTAAAGGACATCAAAGTCTTTAGCAAAAATGCAGTCATCTTCAAAAATCAAAACGTCATCGTCGCCATCTTGCGATAAAATGTCAACAAAATTTTGTACCAACGCCCAGCGGTTGGCGGATGACTGCCACCATGTCGGAACTTCGACATCTGCCCCAGTTTTTGCCCTCCAGACAGTAAAATCGGGAAGATGAACTGGGTAATTGGCGGTAAAAGCCTTCAATCTTTCGCTATCTTCAGTTTTGTTTAATACGTAAATTTTCATTTATTCTCAACTGGCTGAGCTTGACGAACTGCTTGATGAACTGCTTGAACTATCGCTGACTGTATTGCTGTAAATCGTATAGAATATGCCAATCTGCATATCAGGATAACCACCAAACGGATTAGAATACATCAGATTGCCGTTTGACATAACAAGGTCGTTTTCCGATGAATATTGATCATCTGTTGTCTTCATTACAGTGCAGCGCTGAATCTGCTGATTATAAATAATTACAAAATAGCTAACGGCATTGAGCGTTCCATAGTAGTTTAATAAAACGTCAATTCTGGCAACAAAAACATCAGACAGAGCCAAGTTCCAAAGAACTTTGGAACTGTACTCTTTCATTCTCATGCCTTTGAAACCACAGTTGCCATATCTATTTTGTTAAGCGTCCCATGTATAATAACCAGAGTCCAATGAGTTGCTGGAAACGGTATTAGCATAATTATTCTTGTTATATTGCCCGACAGTCAGAGCGTGTTTGGCGTTGGAAACGTTCTGATTGCCAATAACCAAGGAATCGCGACCTCTGGAACCAACTTTGTTTTTGAATCCAAATGCCGCCGAACCAACGCCATTGACTTCGTTGTTTTCACCGCCAGCAAATGAATAGCTACCATTGGCATTATTGGAATAGTTTATAGCCAGCGCATAAGTTCCCGTATTGTAGCAAGCTGACCTGTTAAGGATATTATCTTGGCTGTCGCTTCCCGCCGGTACGTTCTGCCAAGCTGAACCAGTAAAAGTTAGAACTTCACCTGTTTGTGGATTGCTAATTCCAACATCTGTTAAACCAGAGAGCGTTGACGCTCCACCTCCGCCAGAACCGGGTGCGGAAATAACGCCGTTCTCAATTGTAATTGTCGTTCCGTCTACCTTGACGCCGCCCAGTTCTGAAGTCGACGCCGTCGGCAAAGTGTATGCTGCCGGAATCGTTGGCTTGTCAGACAAATCATTATAACTATGTGAGTGCGATGCAGGAGCTTTTCCAGACAGCGCGGTGTCCAATCCGGTAATGTTGGAAATCGAGTGCGTGTGCGACGCTGCTGCTTTTCCGGAGAGTGCAGTGTCCAGACCGGTAATGTCGGACGTCGAGTGCGAATGCGATACTGCTGCTTTCCCAGAGAGCGCAGAATACAGCCCAGATAGCGCATTACCATGCCCGTCGATTAAATCGGCAATCGTCTTAAAATTGTCCTGGATAAGGTCGCCGCCAGTTCCAGATGGAGCCGGATTAACGACATCAATGCCAAGTTTATATTCTTCTCTTGTAGCCATAGTTCTATTTGACAATAAATGGTCGTCGTTCTTTGAACTCTTCTTTTTTTCCTCTGTTCCAATTTGCAACAGGGCGAAAATAACCGCAAATTCTTGAATAAACCTCACACGGCTGTCCGCATGTATGGGCGGCGTTTGGCCTATTGTCTGTCATGGTTTTCATCTCCTTCGATATGTTTGGTTCGCTTGTCGATGTCATTAACCGTAACGCTAATTTCATCGAGTCGCTTGTCAAACTTGACAAAGTATTTGTCAAATTTCGCCAAAAAATAATAAACGACAAAAGCAACGATTGCCAACGGCGTTATATTTTCGTACCATTCCGTTGACACTTGCGCCAAAATGTAACATAACAGCCCGGTAGCTCCTACAATAGCGTTATCCATCTTTCCGACCTCCTTTCGGGTTCAGGTCGTAATCAGGTTCAGAACGTGGAGCCTCAGCCCACGTTCCAATAAGCATGTCAAAATACCGGCTGACCATCCTCTTGACGGTTTGACGCGGCATCCATACCGTCCAGCCGGGTAATTTGACATCGTGTTTTTGGTAACGCAATCCGTGAGAGTTGGCGTAAAGAACATACTCGGTCCCGTTGATCTTTTGGTAATCTATCCAGGACTGAGCATGACCGCCGCCCCATCCGGAACCGTTGACGCGAGCGACACAGACTCCGTTTTCATCTTTGTCGTAGCCGTCCTGCACCGCCGTTGAATTTCCAAACAGAACAGGATAGCCAGCTCGGCAAGCCAAAAAGACGGCATCAGCGACGGCGTCCGGATTGTCGGTTCTGTCGAACGTCGCCCAGCCCATTTGTCGTTTTCGCGCCGATTCCTTCGCGTCTTCCATTGCCTGAGTAAAAACGGGGTATCCGTCATAATCTCCGGCAATGTCGGCAGGAGAGGCGCCATATCCGCACGCGGCTTCGGCGATAGCGAAAATGGTCCTCCCACCGTTTGGGATTCGTTGACCAACTTCTAATTCTTGACCACCCGACGCAGCATAGAGAGCCATCGGATTGAGTCTGTCGACGATTTGTTCCGCGCCGCGGATTATTTGATGCAAGACAAGCGACTGATAGCAGCGCGATGCCGCGAACGCCGTGCAATCGTTTGTTAATTGGGTTGTTATAAATAGATTGTTGGCGTCAATATGTTCTTTAACCGTATAATCAAAGATGTATGTGGAAAGTCCAGACTGGCGCAGTCTGTCCATGACGTCAGCCTGTTTACGCAGATACGGTTCGAACTGGTTCCAAGTTGTAATCTCCGGCTGGTCTGTCGCATCCCATGGCGCTTCCAGACGTTCAATGCGTGCGCTATCCGGAACGAGTCCACGCATACGGCATCGTTCGACGTCTTCCCAGTTGAAGATTAAACCAA
Source organism: Thermoguttaceae bacterium (assembly GCA_045546875.1). Lineage (GTDB taxonomy): Bacteria > Planctomycetota > Planctomycetia > Pirellulales > Thermoguttaceae > RUG11551. The sequence continues at coordinate 9,182 of JAZQDP010000372.1, forward strand.
ATTTTCGGTCGTTTTCTGTCATCTGTACCACCACCTGTTTTGTGTTGTCGGACATTGTCCGTTAGGACAACCGCCATTTTGCGTCTGCGGTTTCATCGGTTCCGATTCCTTTGCCGGAGCGGGAAGGACTGAACGCACCGCCGCAGCGGCACGTTCGTAGTCCCCTCTCAATCCCCGTAAAGTAGAATTATCAATGTGAGAGCTTATCGCGCTGATCAGCGCGGAGAGATCGTCAAGTGCAGTCAGTTTTACGGCAGTTCCTTTTTCAGTCCAGACGCGACGGAAAGTTTCCCTCGCGCCGGTCGGAGTCGTAATCGTCCCACGGTCAATTCCATCAATGACCAGCTCGAATGATTCTGCCAGAGCTGTCAATTCGGCAGCGTCTTTGTCTTTTGCCTCGGATTTAATAACAGATTCGAGCGTTTCTTTCTCAGGTTCCGGAGTTGGTTCTGGAGACGGTTCTGGCGACGGAACCTCCACACCGTTGTATAATACATGAGTGTCAATTACCGGCTGACCGTCGCTGACGCTGGCAGCAATGACTGTAACCTTGCCTTCTTGCGGAGAGGCAAAATAGAGAGTTTTACCGTCGTCGGAGACGGCATAAGATGCCGAGTATGTTTGCGGGTAAACCGTCCAGACTGCGTCAACATCAGACCGTATTACCGCCAATTCGCCAGCTTTGCAGCCGGTTGCTCCGGTTAGAGCCGCCGATGCGCTGGATGCGCTGGACGTCAGCAGTAGAACGATAGCGATAGCCAATAACCTCTTCATTTTTTCTCCATATAAAGTCGGTCGAAAGCGTCAATGAGAATCGGTACAATAATCTGAATGATTGTCAGCCATTGCGTCAATCCGATAGACTTGCAGACGTCGCCTGCAACGGTGTCGTCGTTGGCGATTTCAGCGATCTCTCCTGCCAATGCTTCCAAACTCTTTTCCGTCGGAAGAGAACAACAGACGCCATCCGCCTGAACAACGTATTTCTTCAGGAAGTTGTAGATACATTCCAGCTTTTTCTCGTCGTTGACAATGTTTCGCAGCGCCTCAACAAACCAGTCGTCAATGACCGTTTCGGTTTCGTTCGATTTCGTTTCGAGAAATCCAATAAGCCCATCCAGCGCCGCCTTGATGGTTTCAAGCGTAAAACGCTGAATTACAAGGCGGGCAATATAATCGCGAATTAAAGTTCGAAGTTTTCCCATTTTTTGTCTCCTAGAAAACAAGCGACGCTGTCAACGTAACTGCGCTGGCGTCTGTTGCGGTTGCGTTCGTGGTTGCTTTGACGCGAATGTATTTTTTAACGCCAATTGGCAGTCGGAATCGTTTTTCAACGGCGGCAGAACCGCCAGATTCTCCCCCTTCAATATCGAAAGAGTAAATTGTTGCGGCTGAATTCCACGCATCAGCAGAGTCCGTGTCAGATTCTTCTACCGAGACCATCAGTTTTCCGGCAGCTGCGGCAGGAGAAACAACGGCGGCAGGCAGGATTGTTGCCGACAACGCCGGAACTTCAATCAACAACTCGCATTCGCTGTAAAAACCGCCTTGCGAGTCAGCTCCCCCAATGAGTTGAATAGCGTCAGTTGTAATGCTGGCAGACGCCGAAGCAGGCAACGCTTTAGTTCGAATAAGTTGTTCGTCTTTTAAATTCAAATCAGCCATTTAATCGCCTCCTTAGGATGCAATAGAAGTTGTAATGTTCGCAACGACCGCTTCCGTCTTGCTGATCGACAGGGTCGTATGGATTGGAATACCGCCAACGGAATCCGGCATTGGTGCTTCAGAGCCGGTTGGATTCGTCGCAGTTCGACTGACGCGAAGCGTTTCAAGGATAATCGGACGCATGTAAAGACAATCCGGAACGAATCCATAATTGTCAGCCCAAAGAGCAAGAGCCTTCATGATCTTGGTGTCGTTTATACTCTCAACGTTGGCAATTCGACCGATGCCATAGGGATTGGCGACAACAACAGACGGATACATCGTCATGAAGCACGTGGCATTCGTTCGGCTAGCGCCGGAAGCGTCCGTAAAGGTTTCGTCTTTAATGGGCGACCAGTTGAACATTTTGCCTTTTCCGCCGCCATAACAGATACCGGTTGCGTCCGGTCCCCATTTAACAGCAACAATTGAAGACTGTTTGTTGGCAGTACTTCCACCGGCATCAAAAACCATTCCGGAATCCATTAGTTTATAAATTCCTTCCGGTCCTTTGGATTTCGCAGTTCTTCCATAATAGAACTGTTTACCCAGCGACGCGATGACGCTTTTGAGAATTCCCAGTTTCATACGAACAATGTAATCCGGAACTTTGCCGTTTGACTTTGCCGTTTCATACAAAGCCCAGTCCATTCTCAAAATCGGGTTGCCGACAGAGCATTCGAAGCGTCGAACGTCGTATTCCGGCAACGTCGTTTTAGACGTACCGTTAAAATTGCGGAATTCAATATCCCCTTGCGATGTTTCAACAAGAACCTTCTGTTCGAGTTCGTCCATAGTTTCCGTGTACGCGTCAAAGATTTCCCGCGGGTCCTGGACAACCATCGAGACGTACTTTGAACACTCTTTGTCCTGGATTGCATCCAGCAATGTTGGCATAGTTTTAGCCATTTCCTTTTCCTCCTTTAAAGTTTTTTACGTTCAATGTCCGCCAGCTCCTCTAACGGGCTGGAATACATCTTTTTATTCAGTTCCGTCTTTTCAGGTTCCGCTCCCATCGCAGCGGAAAAAGCATTTAATACCTTGTCCATTTTGTTGGACAGATTCTCGATTTCTTTCGACATTTTGGATTTTTCGTCATCCGATTTATCCGGCTTGTCTTCGGTCTGTCCCGGCTGATCCGCAGCGCTGAGCTGTTCATTCGCTTTCTGAACAAGCCCATTCACTGTTTCTGCCAGTTTGGCGACGGTCTCTTCCAACGCTGCAATTTTGGCGGCGAGATCATCGGCTGAGGTTTCTGTTTCTTCCTGCGACGTCTGAGCGTCATCGTTCAAATTCTCCTTCTTTTCCTCATCCGAATTCTCGGCATCGCTAAATTCCGTTTTTTTAGGCATCTCTTCACCTCTATGAAATTGTGAAACAAAAGTGGAGTCATCCGCTCCATATCGACAAATGGCGATGGACTCCAATTTCCAGCGCCGATAGATTGTAATTGGACCAAATACGGCTTGACCGTTGACAATAGCGTTTTTCCCTTTTTTAACGTCTTCCTTCTGCTCAACAGAAAAGGTTACAGACGCCTGAAGTGGAACGCCATGGGTAAGCATTTTATAAACGGTTTCTCCGCTTTCCAAATCGCGAAAAACGTGTCCGTCCATAACCAGTTCATTGTCAATTACCTCAATATTGTCGGCGTATCCAACCACCTTGTCAAGGCAGTGTTCCAGGTCTAACGAAATACGTTCATCTGCAATAAGACCATTGAAATCGTGGATTTCCCGATTACCATGGAAAACGATCGGTTTGTTGGTTCGCCCATGGATTTTCCAAACGCTATGATTTTCATCTCTTTCGTTCGCTGGACGAAAGTTATAGTCAAACAGCAGATTATATTCACGTTTCATTTCCTGCATTATCTTCTCCTTTTCCAAAACAGGAAAGCGTTACACCCTTCTCCTTCGCGTACTGTTGCGCCTGCGCTATTTCATCAACGGTTTGGTAATAATCTCTTCCGAACTTTCCACAAACCTGCTGCGGGCTGACAAAACCGAATTGAACGCCAACGCCGTGCCCCTTCATTTCCCTGTCCATATCCAATACCGAATGTTCTTCCGGAATAAACGAAAACGGAATTTCCTCAACAAGCATGTTTTGAGGAAGGTCAATCGTTCCGTTGATACTGTCCAGAGCCAAACGCCATAAGAACAATTTGGCGTATAAGGCGCGGTTGAACTTCAAACGGTTGAGCGTCTGGTATTGATACAAGCCATACGCCGCTCGCGAACAATAATAGTTTGACAAATTCTCTTGGTAAATTGTCAATGGGATGGACAACGGTTTCAATCCAGCTTGCAATGTTGCAAGAAAGTAGTCCTTGAACGTTGAACCAGGCGAATTGTTGCCGACTTGCGTTATATCTTCTCCATCTTCCAGTTCAAAACCTTTAATGCCTGGTTTGGAAAAATCCCATTGTCTTTTCTTCTCGCGCTGATAATTCGTATATGAACTATCAGCATTGACGTGTCCTTCAATGTTTTCGTCTGCCGGTTCATCTGGCAAATCGGGTGCTGAAAATGTAAAGGGCGAGTTAGCCTTTGATTTTTTGAGGAAAATTCCCATGCTGGCTTCCAGTTTGATCTTTGCCGTCATGAATTCCTGAACGTCATTAAGGTCTTCAAAGATGGCAAATGACGGCGCCAAAGGTGAAACGCCGCGATAAGCGTCAAACTCTCCCGTCCAATAGGCGATGAGTATTGAATGACGCGCAGGATAGAACATCCTGATTGTTTCGCCATTTGTCGTTGTGCGTTCAATCTGATAGCCCAACGGTCTGCCGTATTCGTCCAGCTTGACGCCCTGAACAAATCCGTTGTCGTTGCCGCGAATCCAATCTGACTGATAAGACTGAATCTGACCGTTGTTCAGCTTGACCAGTAGAACGTCGCCGTCTATAACTGCGCGTCTCTCCCATATCTCGCGCAATTCTTCGAAGGAATAACGCCCGCTGAAGTCCAGCGTTCTGTTGAAATAATCGTAGTATTGTTCCAGAGTCTGATTAAAACCCTTGTCTTTGGATTTCGCCTGGAATACAAACCCGGTTGTATTCTTGCAGTGGAAGTCCACCGCCCAGCGAAAGAGCGAAGAGTCTTTATATAAATCGCGCCCCAAAACGTGAGCTTTGTCGCGTCCGGTTTCGTCAAGCTGGGCAGACTGAGGCTGAATCTGCGAACCGTGATCGCGACGACGTCCTTGCGTGTTAAGAAACGAAAAGGCGTAGTTGTAAAGTCGACGACCGGCTTTGGTAAAATTTGATAAAATACTCATCAGCTAAACCACCCAATACTGAACACTCTCGGCTCATCCTGATTCTTGAGCCGTTCCAGCTGGTACTCCGTTGCGCGAATCTCTCTGAGCAACGATTCCCGGTCGAAATTTCCGGTCAGACCGAACGCGCTAAAACTGGTAACGCCTGCGGGAATTGCGTCCAGCGCGGTTCGCAGTCTGACAAGATAGGTTTCAACTTCAGCGATTTTTTCTTCTTTTGTCATAATGTTTTTATACGGTCTTTTTATAGAAATACAACCGCTTTTTAAATGTATTTGTACGCATTGCGTACAAATAGCCGCTTACTCTGTCGTTTTGCTGCCATTTCGCCCAGGACGGCGCACAATGTAGACTTGCCCGCAATTTAGACAGGTTGTATATGATAGGGTTACATAATCGTAGATCTCACCGTTAATTACTACCTCTCCCTCAATTCGTTTGGAACGGCGCAGTTTCGTTCGTTTCGTAGATTTGCATTTTGGGCAAGATGCCGGAATTGACGTTTGGCTCATGACAACACCTCCAATGGTTTCGTTCGTCGTTCTCTCGAAATCTGCATTATCAGCGGTTCATCAAATTTACACCCGCCAATTGCCGCTGCTGCATACGCATAAACCGTCGAGTCAAGCAGGTGATTTTCCTTGTCAACGCATTGCCATTCGGCGATTGTTATACCTCGCGCCGATGAATAGATTGGATATTCAGACATCAGATGCCGATAGTACATCGCGTGTCGTTCCGGTTCCGTTCCCCATAAGCGGAGAGAACCGGGATCTACGGGGTCAATAGTTGCTGCCTGCGACAATGTAGATTTCCAGGCGTTTGTGTCAAGAAGAACATACGGCAGGATAGAATTTTCATCTCTGCGGATAGACATGTTATTCTCAATGATTTCATCTTTCGACGGCTTCCATTCAAATATCTGTTTTCGCGAAACGGGAAGTCCAAAACCTTTGACTGGAAACATAAAGCCGCCAATTCCGCATTTAAGAATTGCCGGAATAACCGCTTCTTTGCCTCTATACCCTACGTCAATCAAACCGCCGCCGATCATCATCTTTTTGCCGTCTTCGCGCTTCCAGGGCTGAAGCAATAACTGGAAAAGAGACAGCAAACCATTATAAATGTTCGCATCCGGCGTTTTATTGCCATTGGTCCACGTGTTCCGTGCGCTGCTGTATATGAAATCATAGTGCGGCTGTTGTGGATAAGTTCCCCAGTCAACAACTGCCGCAGTGAAGTTCCGTGCTGTCGCAAGGACAACATAAGACGCCATGTGTCGTCCGACGTCTATCCCAACATAAAGCCCAGTCGCCCAGCTGGGGACAAGATAACGCGGTAGCCCGGTGAGATTTCTGGCGTCAAGCGCAATTTGATTGACAACGCGATCTTCCGTCAGTGGGTCGTTTTGGTATTCGCTGTAGAACGCCGCCTTGTCTGTCAAGTAGATTTCCATGGCGTGTTGCAAGGCGTCAGCTTCGCGCCCTGGAACATATCGCTCTTTCCATGCAACAACAGCACCTTCAGACATGGCTTTTTTGTTCTTCCTATAAAAAGCGGTCGCCGCTTTAATGTTGCCTTTTTCAAGAAGAGACTGATTCCGGATTTGTCGATACTGGTTTTCCCACAAATCCAGATTCTTCGGCAGCGAATAGAGCAGCTTGCAGCGTTTGCCGCGCCAGTCGGGCGATATTTGATGATCCAGCAACGTATCGCAGACGTCGCCTTTAAAAATGACGGTTGCAATAAAAAAGACTGCCATTGGCTTACCGGGACCGGCAAGACAGCAAACGGATTTATTGATTACCGCCCGGAATTTGGCAACCTGTTCCGGAGAAGCGGCAAGCTGATCGGATTGTATATCGTCCATGACGCAGAAATCCGGACGATACGCAGCTCCGTTGATTTCTTTAAGCTGTCCGCGGATTCTCGACGTTATGGACTTTACCATAATAATTGATTCCGACGACGGTATTCCTTCGAAACTCGGCATCTGAACCAATTCCGGAGAGAGGTACACTTTTGTTTTTTTGCCATTGACGGTTTGCCCTCCCTGCTTGCGCGGTTCGCCGTCAAGGGCGCGAAAGCATTTGAGTTCCGGAAAATCCTCATAGAGCAGATCATTGTCCTGGAACTGATCTGCTATCATCTCAAGAAACGAACGCCCAAGTCCTATTTCTCCAGTAATTAGAATGATATATTTCGCCATTCCATAACATACCGCCCAAATTATGGAAATCATCAGCATTGTTGACTTCCCGGAACCGCGAGGCATAGCGTATGCGTATTTGGCTTTATTCTTGATTGTTTCGCGAATTTTTTTGAGAACCTCCTTATGGTCGGCAGAGAAATTCTTTTGGACGAATTCAGGGAAATATGTTTTGGCAAAAGACGCAATATCATCCTTGCAGCGTTCCCGCCGTTCTGGATTCTTGATTTCCGGTAACGCTCCTATTTCGCGAGCTTTTTTTGACTTTTCAGCCATTCGCGAATTGTCGTAGTCGCGCTGATAATCCTCCTTAATTCCCATAGATTCCCATAGAGTAGAAAAAAATCATTTCTCCGAGCTTCATCTTGTGGGGTTCAAAACTCTGCTCAAGAAAAGAATTATTAAATGCCAATTGTCGACCGGGTGAAGCAAATTCCTGTACGGTCTGCATATCCGTCCTGCGTTGACAATTGGCAACAAATTATCCACCGTCAAATGGAATTTTACAACACTTCGTAATCCACATCCGTGTATTCGGCTTTGACTTCCTCGGCTTCTTCGGCGCGTGGGGTTACGGACTTCGGCATCCACTTTGTCATCCTTTTGATAACTGTTTTTTTCGCCATTTCCTCATAGTCCGATTCCCAGACGTTTTGCGTTTTGGCGCGGGCGCGGCACTTGTCAACTTCTTCTTTGCTCATGTACTCCCAGATCCATGCGCCGTCTTTCATCTGGATTTTTGCCCAGACGCCGACCATTGCGCCGCGGTTCTTTTTGATTTTGTCGAAGGTGTGTTTCGGCGGTTCAACGCTCATGTCGAAATTGTCGTTCTCGTAGACAATCGCAGCGCGAGGCGTTGCCGACGCCGCGAGCTGTCCGGAACGGCGAACCAGCTCCATTTCTCCCTGAGCGGAAATCTGCAGCGAACATTCGTTCTTGTACGGAATCAGGAACGCCAACCCCAGCGGTCCGCCAATTTCCAACCCACAGCGGACAGCTTCCTTTACACTGTTTACGATTGTAATCGGCGTACAGTTCTGAAGTTTTGGTTCTTTTCGAATCATCAGCATTGCCTGGCTGATAATCGTTCGCGCTGGCGTCGACCCTTGCACGTCCGACAGATTTTGCAATCGCGGCAGTTCGACGCGGAACGCCTGAGCGCAAGCGTCCGGAACAGACAGTTCCGTTGTTTTAGGTTTTTGTTCTTCCATGTTTCTCTCCATTTAACAAATTGTGATTGTAATTTCTACGCCGACCGTATGTGGGTAATCGGCGTAATCCTTTTTAACTCGTCCGTCAAAAACTTGGTTGTCGTCAACGTACACGACGCCGATCAGCGCGTCTTGCACGGCGCGGAGAAGTTTGTCGCGGTCTGGTTTTGTGGTATGGTGCAAGTCGGAGGCCAAGCGGTC
>JAZQDP010000373.1:0-25404 GCA_045546875.1 Thermoguttaceae bacterium
GCAGAGAGAGCAAAATGTCACGACGGCGAATCGTTTCCCACATGTCTTTATCTTCGGACATGTCAAGCAAATCCTGCGGAACCTGCGGTTCCCAGTCGGGATCGCGCTGTTTATCCAATACCGGCATTGCCGACATTGCAAACAGAGCCTTGGCGTCGAGAAGACCGTCAATTTCAAAGGTAAAATCATCGGAAACGTTTAACGTGGTTTGAAGCCAGGAACGAATATTCTCCGGCGCCGACGACGCTATTTCCAATCGGACGGCGTTGCGGCTGCGGCGCTCTACAACAGCTTCTTCGATTGCAATGCTTAAATCGACAACCTCGTCGAAATCGGTTCCAAGAGGATTGTCACAGACGCGAATGTCCGCATCGCGGGTTATTCGGAACAATGCGCTCGTATTGACCGTGCAGCCGGGGAACAACGAACCGATGTTGACCTGAACAACGTCTTCTATCAGAGCAAAGGCGGGAGAGTCTTTCCCGGTAGAGAGCGTAACAAATCGAGGCAGCATCTTGGGAATCGGAACGACGCCCAGGTGCATTGCGGATTCCGATCCAGCGTCCGGTTCTGCCGACTGATTGAAAATCTCTTCAAGCGTCTTGCCCTCTGCAATGAGCTTTCTTTTATAGCTTGCCTGCCTTGCCACGGACGCCTTTTTCATACCCGACAGCGCCACAGCAACGATCAGTTGCAACCCCGGTATCGTCGGCGCAAGACCGTCTTCTGAAAAATCCTCAAACGCCAGCGGGGTAAGAATCGGCAAAACGTTCGTCAGGAAATAATCGTGAACGTATTCCTGCTGTTCGTACGACCAGTCTGCCGGAGAGAGAATCCGCAATTTCTCTTTTGCCGCTTCGTCAAAGGCGGCGGAAATTGCTGCGGACTGGTCAGCAACCATCTTTTTCACTCTGGCGCCGATTGCGTCCAACTGTTGCGTCGCCGTCATGCCTGCGCGGTCTTTTGCTCGAGAGCCGGCTTTCTTCTGCTGCATCAAACCGGCTACGCGAATCATGAAAAATTCATCGAGATTGGAACTGACAATCGCAAGGAATTTAAGGCGTTCCGCTAACGGATTGGACATATTAACCCCTTCGTCCAAAACGCGCTGATTGAACTCCAGCCAACTCAATTCCCGGTTAATAAACTTATTTGTATTTTCAGAACTTTTTGCCATAATTATATTAAACGCCGCCTGCAAAAGCGGAAAATCATTTATCGAATCTGAGCCATGAGGAAATGCAATCCCAAAGCGTATTTTTCAACAGCAATAGCATACTTGGCGCGTTCAAACGCCGCCGCTCCTGCCTGCTCGGTAGAACAAAATTCGTCCCAGACGGAACCGGCTTCTGCGCCGTACTTCTCCTCTATCGCCTTTTGAGCGTCCGGTCTAATTTGAGCGATAAGGTCTATGAGGGTTTTCGCAAACGCTTTATCGGGCAGCGCGCTGGTTTTTGTGTACGGTCCCTTTCCGTAGGTTTTACCTTTCAAACTTTCGCCGGCGTTTCGTTTATAAAGCGCAATAACTGACAACGCCACCGAGGCAAGTATCGACAAAATTGCCACCAGGATGCCGTACGGCTGATAAATCGGAATGACGCAAAGCCCAAAGATAAAGAAAATAATCGATAACGTAACCAACGAATTGGAAAAAGGCTTTTTAATCATCGGGACGGAACTGGCAACCTGACTGTCTTTGGCTCCCGATGCGATCTGCTTACCCAGATACTTTGCAACAACCACCGTGATGTTATCTGGACCGCCGCGAAGAATCGCCAGATCTCGAAGCGTTTCGACCGCCATAACCGGAGGAAACGTGTAAAGAATCTTGCCAATTTCGTCGTCTTGAACCTGACCGGAAAGCCCGTCGCTGCAAAGCAGGTATGTATCGCCCGGCTTGAGAGGGAACGGGCCTTCGATGTCGGGAACAACTTCCGGATGAACGCCCAAACAGCGGGTAATGTAATTTTTCGGGAACTGTTCCGTAAGCGTTTCTCCGTTTTGACGCGCCAACGCCTGCATTTCCCATACCAGAGAATGATCGAACGTCATTTGCTCTATCTCTTTATCTCTCAACCGATAACAGCGGCTGTCGCCAACGTGCCCAATCAATGCGCCGTCAGGAAGAAAAAGAAACGAACAGCACGTCGTCCCCATGCCGCGAAAATCTTCGCTGCTCTCGCCCCGTTTATGAATTAAGTCATTTGTTTCTATTATTGATGTGCGAAGAGCTTCCGGCGGAAGGAGATTGACTTTCTTTTTATAAGCCATCGGAATGGAGTCTGCCGCAAGTTTACTGGCAAGCTCGCCTGCTGCGTTACCGCCCATGCCGTCCGCGACGAGAAACAAATGCCCACGAGAATTCCATTCGCCCTGACTGGAAGCCAGAACAACGGCATAGTTGTCCTGATTGTTCGTGCGTCGCAAGCCGATATCAGTGCAGACCGCGTATTCAAGGCAATCTGACCAAATATGGGCGTTTTCGCTGTTTTTTGTTGATTTCATGGAAAATTGCTCTGGAACTATTTTAAAAATATCGCTAATATACCATGCGAGTTATTAGAAATATACTGATACAACTTGAGTTTTTCCGAAATTAAGCCTCTAGCTACTAGCTTCTAGCTATTAGCTTGATAAACCTGATTCGTGCGTTATCGCAAGAAATAGGGATAACCAAGCTAGCGGCTAGGAGCTAGGAGCTAATAGCTCGTTTTTCGGGAAATTTCAAGTAGAAAAAGTACATATACTTCTCTTCTTTCTAATAACCAACAGGAGCGATTTTGAATAATCGCACACAACGTGAACTGATAATACAACTCACACCCTTTATTATATACATTGTAAAGTAAAAATAAAGGCTCCCCCGGTATGGATTACTAAAAATTATCAAAATGTACATAAAAAATCGTTCTGCGATACGATTCATATTACTGACTTTATCCATTTTGTCAGTTTGTGGATGTGTGCACAGGCGCATGACTATCACTTCTGATCCGCCTGGAGCGATGGTGTACGTTGATAATCAGGTCATTGGACATACGCCGGTCTCGCACGACTTTACCTATTACGGAACCCGAAAATTCCGGTTGGAAATGGACGGCTACGAAACCGTCAACGAGTTCAGATGCATAAAACCGCCGTGGTATCAAGTCCCGCCGCTGGACTTCTTTTCCGACAATTTTGCAACCAAAGACATTAACGACCATCGTTATTTCAACTTTCAACTTCGGCGCCAGGCGCAAGAAAGCGATAACGATCTTATTACTCGCGGTTTGGAATTGAAGAATTTCCAGCCGCCATCCTCGGCAAGCGCGTCCCCGTCGTCGGGACTCCCGCAAGCCGATTATTCTGCCGCCGGCTATTCTACTGACCCATATTCGGTTACTCAACAGCCACCCGAGTACGAACCCTATATTGGCGCAGAACCCGGTTCCTATCCGCCGCCGTCCAATAATTCAAATATCCAAAACTATCCAAACGATTACTATCAAACGCCGACTACGGTGATTGAATAACAAACGATTCCCGCTCCTTATTCCCTGCGCGTCGCATGATTACCAGCCTTACCAACCCTCAAGTTAAAGAAGCCGTTAAACTTCGAGAACGGAAAAAACGTCGTGAAGACGAACTGATTATAATCGATGGCAGACGTGAAATTCAGAGGGCAATCGCCTCGGGAATCGAGATTAAAAAAATCTTCTTTGATCCAAAAGGATGTAACGAATCTCTAACAGCCGTAATGTATTCTTCCGGAGCGGAAATGATTGACGTTGCGCCAAACGTGCTGGAGAAGATAGCCTACGGTTCTCGAGACGAGGGCGCGGTCGCGATTGCCAAACATCCCGTCAGGACGCTTGACGATCTCAAGCTGTCAAAAAGCCCTCTGATTGGAATCGCAGAAGGCGTCGAAAAGCCGGGAAACATCGGCGCTCTGCTCAGAAGCGCTGACGGCGCAGGATTAGACGCTCTGATTTTAGCCGACTGCAAAACGGATCTGTATAATCCAAACGCTATTCGAGCGTCGCTGGGCACGATTTTTTCCGTCCCGGTTGTAGAAACGACGTCTGACGAGGCAATACGATGGCTGGAACAAAACGGCATCGTCATTTTTGCCGCCATTGTGGACGGCGCCGTCGAATACTCGACTGTCAATTATAAACAGCCGTGCGCTATTGTCGTTGGCGCGGAAGACGATGGATTAACCGACCGCTGGAGAGGAAAGAACGTTACACCCATCTTCCTGCCGATGAACGGAATTGCCGACAGCCTGAACGTCTCCGTAACCGCGGGAATTCTCTATTACCACGCGTTATCGCAACGAAAAGCGCGATAAATGCAGTTTCTGATTGGATTGAAAGGCGGTCTTTTAATGCGGAATTCGGAATTACGCAAAGCGTAGGCGAACGATTTGGAGTGCGGCGCCTTGGCGCCGCTTTCTTTTTTGGCGCCTTGGCGCCAATGCGGGCAGGATGCCCGCGAATATCTCACGCGGAGATGCGGAGACGCGGAGTGAGCCACGAAAGATTGAAAGGCGGTAATGGAGTGAGCGTCAGCGAACGGAATTACGCTTTCGCCGTCAGGCGAACGTTTTAGGTAGTAGAATAAAACCTCACGCAAAGTGCGCAAAGTTCGCGAAGTTTTAAAAATTTCTTTGCGTCCTTTGCGTTCTTTGCGGCTCAATATCTTCACCCCCAAAAAAGAAAGCGCGCCAAGGCGCCGCATTCCAAAATGTTATTTGTTCCCCCGGCATCATTCCGGTTTCTTTTCCATCTTGCCGAAGACAAGTCTGCCGGCGCTGGTTTGCAAAACGCTCGTAACGGTAATTCGGATCAGTTTTCCAATTTCCGACCGTCCGTTGTCCACCACCACCATCGTCCCGTCTGAGAGGTATCCGCAGCCCTGTTGCGGCTCTTCGCCCGCCTTAACAAGCAAAACTTCCAGTTGTTCGCCCGGCACAAAAACCTGTTTCAATGCGTTCGACAGGTCGTTTAAGTTGAGCGACAGCGCACCGTGCAACTGCGCGACCTTCGACAGGTTATAGTCACAGGTAATCAGCTTGCCTTCAAGCTGCCGGGTCAGAATTGCCAGCCGGGATTCTTCCGGATGCTGCAGCAGTTCCGGCAAGTCAGAGTCCATTACCTTCAAATCGATTTTGGGGTTGTTCTGCAATCGATTGAGAATGTCCAACCCCCGGCGACCGCGAACGCGGCGAAGCCGGTCGGAGCTTTCCGCATAATTCTGAATCTCTGACATAACGCTTCGAGGGATTATCAGCGGGCTGTCAAAAATTCCCGTCTCGAGAATGTCGGCAATTCGACCGTCAATAACAGCAGACGTGTCGAGCACGTACGGTCGCGAACTGCGAACCTCCTTTTTGAACTCCACGTACGGCAAAATCATTCGGAAATCGCCGCGCGTTTGAAGCAATAAACTGGTTGTAATGTAACAGGTAACCGTTGCGATAAGCAGTTGAACCATCGGCTTTAACGACGTTAAAAACGGGCTTTCTTTGAGCTTGTCTGCCGGGAAAAGAGGCGTAAGAGCCATCGAAAGCATAAACGAGATTGCCAAGCCGACAATAAGTCCAAAATAAACGGCTGTAATAGCGTCAATCTTTTTGCGGGGAATGAGAATGTCAACCAGAATCACGATGCCAGCGATAAGCATCACTATCCCAAAGACCAACGGCGGCGTCCAGGCAGACTGTCCCATCAGCGCGGGCGTATTGATAATCGTAACGCCCAAACCGCTCATCATGGCTACAAACAATATACGAAGTAATATCAGTACCATTTCTATTCCGTATTATTCTGTCTCCTCACCGGAGAATGGGGTCAACCGTTTACACAGGTTTTACTTTTATCGCCGTCGCAAAAAAACGCCGCCAACGATTGTGAAATAACCGTAACAACAAAAAACCGGGGATAATTAACCAATCACCCCCGGTCATTCTGAATTGCATTAAACGCGAAAATTATTCAACGTCAACGGTCGGCTGAACGCTCTGAACCTTGGTTCGTTCAAACGCGCCGTCGTTACGACCGACGAACTCGATAATAGCGCGTTGACCAGCGTCGCCCAAACGCGGTTTAGCCAGCTTGAGAATACGAGTGTATCCGCCAGCGCGATCAACGTAACGAGGGGCAATCTTGTCAAAAAGAACTGAAACAGCAATCTTATCGCGCAGGATGTTGAATGCGCGGCGTCGAGCGGCAACAACCGGTGCAATAGCGGCAACCCACTGAGAATGTTTATCACTGTTACGCCATTCTTTCCAGCCTTGGTCATTTCGAGTTCCCTGGAAATTCAAAGCGTCAGCCGCTTTCTGAGCGTCAATAACGCTCTTAGCCAGCGTGATTAACTTTTCTACCATCGGGCGAACTTCTTTTGCCTTCGGAAGAGTGGTAATAATTCGACCTTGAACTTTGGCATCCGGCTTAACGGTGCGAATATGCTTGCCAGTTTTACCAACATTGTAATTGTAATTATCGTAATCTTCTGCAGTCGCTTCTGTAAGAATTAAAGAAGTTGCAAGCATACGTTTTAACGCACGCTGATGATTCGGATTACGCCCAAGTTTTCGACCAATATTTCGATGTCGCATTGTACTACAGCTTGTAAAAAAATGTTATTTCATAATCCCCCCGAAGAAAACGATTCTTCTTCGGGGATAAAAATCTCAACGATTCACATCGTGAAGATACAAAATCTATTACTGGAAGGGATTTGTATAAGCCGGCGGCAAACGCATGCCAAGCTGCAACCCCATCTCAGCCAGCTTTTCACGAACTTCTTTCAAAGTCGTGTCGCCGAAATTACGAACGTCCAACAAGGACTCTTCCGAACGAGAAACCAGTTCACGAACCGTCATGATGTGTTCAGCTTCAAGGCAATTCGTTGCGCGAACCGACAAGTGCAAGTCGGCAATTGAACGCGAGAGCTTCAGTTCAACTTCCGGCGGCAACCCGTCAGAACGGGAATTCTTGGTTTCTGAATGAATCTGAGAACCTGGTTCGTCGTACTGAACAAACGGATTGAGGTGCTTACGGAGAATCTTGGCGGATTCTACCATAGCCATTTCCGGGGTAACGGAACCATCAGTCCAGATTTCAAATATAAGTTTGTCGTAATTGGTCTTCTGACCAACGCGGGTTTCTTCAATCGCGTAACGAACGCGAACTACCGGGCTAAACGCGGCATCCAGCGGAATGACTCCATTGGGATCGAAGTTCTGATTTTTGCGTTCGGAAACCGGAACGTAACCACGACCTTTTTCTACAACCATCTCCATTACAAAAGAGACGTCGCCGGTGAGGGTCGCGATAACGTGATCTTTATTAATCACTTCCACCATGTCGTCGGTAATTACGTCTGCGCCGGTAATTACGCCCTTCGTATGCTTTTCAATGCGAAGCGTACGAGGCTGGTCTGACATGGATTTAACAATTAACGATTTGACGTTAAGAACGATTTCTGTCAAGTCTTCGTAAACGCCTGAAATGGCAGTAAATTCGTGATTTCCACCCTGAATCTTGATTTGCGTAATCGCGCTGCCTTCCAGACTGGAAAGCATAACACGACGAAGACTGTTGCCGATTGTAACGCCGAAGCCATGTTCGAAAGGTTCTGCTACAAATCTACCATACGTAGCGCCTTCGCTTTTTTCACATGTAACCTGATTAGGCAGTTCCAAACCACGCCAACGAATTCTCATGGATATCTCCAGTTGAGTTAAAGTATCAGTTTTAATTACATGAATCTGGCTATGAATTCTGTGCACAAAAATTCATGATTTAATAGTAATTAACAGCCCAGATTCATAACGAACTTGGCAAGCGTCAAATCAGACGCGTCGGCGTTTTTTCGGACGGCAACCATTGTGCGGCAACGGAGTTGTGTCTTCAATCGACTTAACAACCAAACCAGCTGCCTGCAACGCTGTAATAGCGCTTTCGCGACCGCCTCCAGGTCCTTTAACCTTAACTTCAACTTCTTTCATACCGAACTTCAGCGCTTTTTCAGCCGCTTGCTGCGCTGCCATCTGTCCGGCGTACGGCGTGCTCTTACGGCTACCTTTGAAACCGTTCGTTCCAGCGGTAGACCAGCAGAGAATATCGCCCTTCGTATCTGCAATACTAACGTTAGTATTGTTGAACGTCGCTTTAATGTACGCGATGCCCGCCGTTACATTACGACGAACTTTACGTTTTTTTGCTTTAGCCATTTATACTCCTGTTAAATGCAATTCAGAACTAAAAATTCCCCTGCAGGATTACTGTCGTTCTTATTACAAACAAGTTGCGAAAACCTGCTGCAATAAACTATCGTAAGTCCTTGACGCCTTTCTTTCCGGCAACCGTCTTCTTCGGACCTTTTCGGGTACGAGCGTTGGTCTTTGTACGTTGCCCGCGGACAGGCAGTCCACGTCGATGACGAATTCCACGGTAACAGCCAATTTCCTTCAGGCGGGCAATGTCCTGAATTCGCTGACGACGAAGGTGTCCTTCTACCGTGTATTCATTGTCGAGCAGAGACGACAGCTTTTGTACTTGCTCTTCTGTTACCTCACGCATACGAATTTGAGGATCAATACCGACTCGACGGCATAATTCGCGTGCTGTCTGATAACCTACTCCATAAAGATACGTCAACGCAATCACTGCTGGACGATCATTCGGAATGTCAACACCTAAAATACGAGGCATAAAGCTCTCCTGTTTATATTAAATTAATGAATAATGTAACTCGCTTGTTCTCTGCGGGCGCCAATCGGCTCCACGATTACAAACTAACCCTGACGCTGCTTATGTCGCGGATTTTCACAAATTACGCGAACAACGCCTTTACGACGAACGATTTTGCATTTTTCACAAATGCGCTTTACACTGGCTCTAACTTTCATTGTTCCACCTATCTTCTATATCTTGTTCAACCCGCATAAACGGAACACAAATTACGCCTTGCAAATTGATCTGTTAAGTCTTTTTATACTATTTGACCGTTATTTCTCTAAAAAATTTTAGAGTTTGAATTATAACGTCAATTCCAGATTTCTCAAGGGGGGGACAGATTTTTTTTTGAAAAATTTTAAAAATATTTCGAAATTAGTCTTGACTTTTACTAATTTTCCATCTCATTTTTAAAATTTGCATTCCAATATTCATCATCTCCCGCTGTCAAAACCCACGGACCATCCTCGGTTATGGCAATTGTGTGCTCGTAATGAACGCAAAGTTTATGGTCTTTTGTTACCAGAGTCCAACCGTCTGAAAGCTGACGAAGCTCAATCGTCCCCACGGTAATCATCGGTTCAACCGCAATAACTACGCCGGGACGGATTGAAAAGTCGTAGCCTGGACAGGGATAATTGGCAACCTGCGGCGGCTGGTGCATTTCATGACCAATTCCATGACCAACCATGTCTTCTACAACGTGAAAACCGCAGCCGTGAACGTAATCCGCCATCTCTTTGGCAATTTGGTTCCAGCGGGTTTTCGTTGCCAGCAACTCAATCGCTAAATTGAGCGTTCCCTGCCCGCAGTTCATCAACTTGCGAACCTCTGGAGTAACGGTTCCAACGGCATGAGTCCAGGCGGAATCGCCGCACCAGCCGTTGATTTTAGCTCCGGTATCGCAACTGAGGATGTCGCCTTCAACCAGCTTGCGATCATTCGGGATGCCGTGAACGAGTTCTGCGTTGACAGACATGCAGGTTACGGACGGATACGGCTTTTGCCGACGGGATAACTGCACGCCCTTAAAACATCCAATCGCTTTGTTGGCATCAAAATACTTTTCAACTTCAGAATCAATCTCTTTTGTGGTTACGCCGGGTTTAACCATGCGCTCTACAATGCGGTGAGCATTATAAACCAACAACCCCGCCTGACGCATTTGGCGGATTTCACGTCGAGAAAGCAACTCCTGTCGAAAATTTTGCATAACTATTTAACTACCTTTTCCATCTGTTCGACAACGCGATCGAAGATTTCGTCAATCGTTCCCAAACCATTGACGCTCTTCAGCAAACCGGCTTTACCGTAGTATTCCAACAACGGAGCGGTTTGATTGCGATAAGCAACCAGTCGATTGCGAATCGTTTCAGGATTGTCGTCTGCGCGACCGCGACCGGCTAAACGATTAAACAGTTCTTCTTCCGGAACCTGCAGTTCCAAAACAATGTCCAACGGCGTTCCCTTTTTAGCCAGCATTGCGTCCAAGGCTTCCGCCTGAGCAATCGTGCGCGGAAAACCGTCAAGCAAATAACCGCCATCGCAATCGCTCTGACCCAAACGTTCTTCGATAATCGAAACGATTATTTCGTCTGGAACCAAGGCTCCGGCGGACATGAATTCTTCCGCTTTAAGACCAACCGGCGTTTTGGCGTCGCGCGCTGCGCGCAACATATCGCCAGTAGAAAGATGAGCCATGTTGTACTTCTGAATCAGACGAGCCGCCTGCGTTCCCTTGCCCGCTCCTGGAGGGCCGATGAATACCATTCTCATTGAAGAATTCCTTGTATTAGGTAACAGTGATTATTTGTTTACTGAACTTTCCCCATATATATGTCATGCCCACAAATAAATTGCCTGGACAAATAAAGAAGAACAGGTTCAGACGTCAATATAAATCGATATAAAATAATCGATATAAAATTTCGTTCAACGCCTAAGCGCAACAAAGACGTTGAACGAACTAACTTTTTTATTTCTGAAGCAAACCAGTGTAATTACGCATTACAAGGTGTGCATCAATCTTTTGAACGAGGTCGAAAGCTACGCTGACGGCAATGAGCAAACCGGTGCCGCCGAAGAAACTCGAAACATCGTAGCCAACGCCCATTTGAGAAGAAACAATTGTCGGCAAAATAGCAACAATTGCCAAAAATGCTGCGCCTACGTATGTAATTCGAACCATAACCTTTTCAAGGTAATGAGCCGTTCTCGAACCAGGACGATGACCCGGAATAAACGTGCCGTAGTTCTTAAGATTGTCTGCCATATCTTGCGGATTGAACGTAATTGCCGTCCAGAAATAGCAGAAGAAGTAAATCAGCGCGATATACATCAGGTTGTACGTCAAAGAACTGCCTCGGTTAAAGCAATCAGCCGAGAAGTTAATAAACGCTCCCCATACTCCCTGGAATCCATATCCCTGAAGCCAACGGAAAAGCAACTGCGGGAACATGAGCAAGGAGCTGGCGAAAATGATCGGCATAACGCCCGCCTGGTTGACTCGCAGAGGCAAGTACTGGCGGTTGCCGCCGAACTGACGACGTCCTCGAACGTGTTTAGCCGTTTGAGTTGGAATTCGACGCTGACCAAGGGTTACGTAAACAACCGCTCCGACAACCGCAACGAACATAACGCCTAAAACCAGGAGTTTTTCAACGCCGATGTTGCCGCCTTCAGAACCGATCTGAAGTCCGTTTTGGAAAATCGGTCCAAAAAGTTCGTAAGCGGCGCGAGGCATACGAGCGACAATGCCTGCCATAATCAGCAAACTGATGCCGTTGCCGATGCCGTATTCGTCAATCTGTTCGCCAAGCCACATCAAAAACGCGGTTCCGCAAGTCATCGTTAAAACGGACATGAACCACCAGGACATATACAAATGCCCATTGGATGTAAGGAACGCCGAGTTCATCAAACCGCTCTTGACCAAATAGCCTAAATACGCGGCTGACTGGAACAAACAAATCAAAACCGTTGCGTAACGGGTCCATTCGTTAATCTTTTTTCGACCCGATTCGCCTTCTTTTTGCAATTTTTTAAGCGGTTCGTAAACGCTGCCCAAAAGCTGGAAAATAATGGATGCCGAAATGTACGGCATAATCCCCAAACCGAAAATGGTTGCCTGTGAAATGTCACTGGCGCTAAAAATCGCAACGGTGCTTAACAAAGCTCCCAAGTCGCCGTTTTTCATGCTTTCCGCATACGCCGTCATTTTGTTTTGATCGATGACGGGAAGGTGAATCTGAGAACCTACGCGGAATATCAATAGAAGCAGAAGCGTAAGCAAGATTTTATTGCGAAGCTCTGGAATACTAAAGATTACCTTGAATTTTTCCAACATGCTTAATACGTCCTTGTGGGGGTAAAAAACCCTGTTATGCGGTTACTTATTCTCCTGAATATGCGCGACTGCTTCATCACGCAGTCTGACAGGCGATTGCTTACACAAAGCCTGATACGCAAAATTCATTTTGAAACTGCAATCGCAAACCTAAAAGTATCTCAATTCCGGGGAGGAAATCTCCGATGACGCCTCAGCGGAATTAGCCGACCGCAAACTTTCTAATTTGAATATTTTTTGTGTTTTAACGGCAAATCTCGTTGAATCTGTCGAAAAAACACGGTATATATCATACGCCAACGCCGACTGAGCTATTTATAGCGCAGTCGGCAAAGCGGTTAATCAAACAAGCGTCGCAAGACAATACTTATTTGACCTTCATCTTATTTTTTACGACTGGCTTACGTTGCGGAGCCGTTTCCATTGTGCAACCCGCCGCCGCCAATTTTTCTGCCGCTGTCTTGCTGTATTTATGAGCAACGACCGTCAACTTTTTGGTAATCTCGCCAACGCCGAGGATCTTCAAAACGACGAATTTCTTCGCCAAAGAATTTTTGATAATTCCAGATTCTTTGAGCGTTTCGATGGATACGACGTCGCCATCATTAAATGTGGCGTCCAGGTCGCCGACATTGACAGCAAAGACAACGTCAGCAAACTGATTGTTGAATCCACGCATCGGAATACGCTGAACGGTTGGAAGCATACCGCCTTCAAATGTTCCCTTGTCGTGATGACCGGATCGAGAACCGTCGCCTTTAGCTCCGCGCCCTGAATAACGACCAACGCCAGAACCAGTGCCGCGCCCAATACGCTTGCGGGATTTATTTTTCTTAATGCCTTTATTTACTTCTGTGATATTCATTACAGCGATACTCCTCGAAGACGTTCAACTTCTTGCTTGGAACGAACGCTTTGCAAACCGGCAATAGCCGCTTTGACAAGGTTCATTGCGTTACTTGTACCATAACTTTTGGTAAGGATGTCGTGGATGCCAGCCGCTTCGCAAACCGCGCGGACAGCAGCGCCAGCAATAATACCAGTACCAGGACGGGCGGGAACCATAACGACTTTCGCCGATCCGAATTCTCCAATTACCTGATGCGGAATGGTCGTCCCGTCAAGGGAAATATCAACCAAACTGCGAGTTCCGTCTTTGGTCGCTTTATCTACAGCGGGGGGAACTTCGTTGGCTTTGCCATAACCCCAGCCGACTTTACCTTTACCGTCGCCAACAACAACCATAGCTGCAAAGCTATAGCGTTTACCACCCTTAACAACGTTGGAGCACCGACGGACACAGACTGTTTTTGATTCCAGTTCGTTTTGATGACTTTCTGAAGACATGCTATTTCGCCTATTTCTAAATGGTTATAATTCGATTGAGGTTATTTTTTCGCTCCCTTGGCTTTAGCGGCTTTCGCTTCAGCTTTGGCTGCTTTTTTAGCCGCTCCTGATTGAGCCGCTACTTTCTTGGGCGCGTTGTCTCCCTTCGCTCCAAGATCCAATCCGGCATCGCGCGCGGCGTCTGCAAGAGCTGCCAAACGTCCGTGATATTTGAATCCACGACGATCAAAAGCCGCTTCTTTAACGCCTGCCGCTAACGCTCGTTCAGCAATCGCCTTGCCGACAAGAGCCGCTGCCGCACAGTTGCCGCCGTAAACGCCTTCACCGCAAATTTCTTTTTCGCGAGTGGATGCGCTGACAATGGTCGTGCCCGTTTCATCGTCGATGAGCTGAGCGTAAATGTTCTTTAAACTACGATATACACACAAGCGCTTACGAGTTGTTACACGTTTAACGTGGTTGCTAACTCTAAAAATTCTGCGAGCGCGTTTAAGTCCTTTAGCTTTGCAATGTTCCACAATTATACCTTTTCTTTCAATTCGAGACAAGCCCGAATATAAAACTTTTGATTGGTTCCATACAATCTTGTTTATTTTATCGTTTTTTACTCATTTGAGAACCCCCCCCTAGAGCAAAAAACGACAAAACCTGTTTCTTTATCCTACCCTATTCCGGATAGCGTTAAAGGGCTTTATTTACCAACATTCTTGCGTTCCTTACGACGAACCTGTTCGTTTTCGTAGCGAATGCCTTTGCCCAAATAGGGTTCTGGCTTGCGAATCGCTCGAACAGACGCGGCAAAGTTTGTAACTCGCTGCTTGTCGATACCCTGAATAACAATCGCTTGCTGGTTTGGACACGTAACTTTAAGATCTGCCGGAATTTCAACGTGAATTTCGTTGGCAAATCCAACTCGAAGCTGAAGCTGAGTTCCCTGAACCGCGGCAATGTAGCCGGTTCCAACCAACTGCAGTTTACGTTCGTAACCTTGAGAAACGCCAATAACATTGTTGGCTAACAAGGCGCGCGTAAGTCCAAAGAAAGCTCGCGTTTGGCGATCTTGAGCTGAAATGCTGACTTTCAAAGAGTTATCTTCAAAAACAACGTCAACATTCGGCAGAATGGTCAAAGACAGTTTGCCCTTGGGTCCTTCCAGCTCTACAATACCGTTTTCAATCGTAACCTTGACGTTTGCCGGGACTTCAACGGGTTTCTTTCCAATTCGTGACATGGATTTTCCTTATGACATTAAAAAATTATCAATATGAGGTTTTCTGTCAATCCCTCAATATTGCGATGATGCAATAACGAAAACAGTTTGAACCAATTCGTTATTGCAAGATCAGATTACCAAATTTCACACAAAACTTCACCGCCAATGTTCTTCTGACGGGCAATACGATCACTGACAACTCCACTGGAACTGCTGATGACGGAGATTCCTAAACCATTAAGAACGGGTTTCAGCTCTGTGGAAGCGCAGTAAATTCTGCGTCCAGGCTTGCTAAGCCGTTTAATGTGGCGGATAACTCTTTCGCCATTCTGTCCATATTTGAGAGTCAGACGGAGGGTATTGCATGGCTGGCTTTCGATTACTTCCCAGTTCCAAATGTATCCTTCACTTTTGAGGACTTCTGCAATACCTTTTTTAATATTTGAGTACGGCAAATCGACGTGAGATCGTTCTACGCGCACTGCATTGCGGATACGAGTTAACATATCAGCGATGGGGTCGGTCATCATAGTATTTTATCCCTTTACCAGCTTGCCTTTTTAACACCAGGAATCAAACCCTGATCCGCCAACTTGCGGAAACAGATACGACATAAACCAAATTTGCGATAAACCGCTCGCGGACGACCGCAAAGCTTGCAGCGACTTTCTCTTCGCGTTGAGAATTTCGGGGTGCGAAGAGCTTTAGCTATTTTCGACTTACTTGCCATTATAAGGTTCCTTATTTCTTGTTATCTGTTTTATAAGGCATTCCGAACAATTTCAACAATAAACGCGCTTCGTCATCATTAGAAACATTCGTAACCATGGTGATATTTAAACCTTGCGGACGAACAAATTTGTCTGGATTCAACTCAGGAAAAACCAGTTGTTCAGTCAAACCTAAGTTGTAATTGCCTCGACCGTCAAAACCACTGGGGTTAAGACCGCGGAAGTCGCGAACTCGAGGAATCGCATACGAAATGAGGCGATCCAGAAATTCATACATACGCGCGCCGCGAAGCGTTACCTTGCAGCCAATCGCCTGACCTTCACGCAGGTGGAAGTTGGCAATGGATTTTTTCGCCAGGGTAACTACCGGTTTCTGACCGGTGATCAAGCTCATCGCTTCAACAGCTTCTTCGAGATGCTTCTTCTCGTTAATCGCGCTGCCAACTCCCATGTTGACTACGATCTTTTCCAGTTTCGGAATCGACATCGGATTTTCGCGTCCGAGCTGCTTCTTTAATTCAGGAAGAATCTCCTGCTTGTACTTTGTTAATAAACGGGGTTCCATTTTATTCCTTCGGTTGGAGTTCTATGCCAATCCGGGCGCCGAACGACGTTAAGCGCCGTATTGTAAAACTATTTCACTGTCTTGGCTTTTGCGCCTTTAACAGTCTGAACGGTTGCATTGCACTTTTTACAGAACAATTCTTTAACGTTATCCGCATTGAACCGTGCGCCTAATTTTACAGCCTTGCCGCAAGATGGGCAAACGAACATAATATTAGACAATTGAATCGGTTGTTCAACCTGCAAAATCCCGCCGCGGGGATTGCGCTGATTCGGTTTAACGTGTTTCTTTGCATTATTAACGCCAGCTACGATGGCTCTGCCGCTTTTACGGTCAATGCTCATGACCTTGCCGCGCTTGCCCTTGTATTTGCCGGTGATAACTTCTACAGTATCATTAACTTTAATTCTCATCACACAACCTCACTGGCAAGAGAAATAATCTTCATAAAATTGCGTTCACGCAGTTCTCTAGCAACCGCGCCAAAAATTCGGGTTCCACGAGGGTTGTTATCTTTGTCGATAATAACCGCTGCGTTGCTGTCGAATCGAACATAACTGCCGTCTGTTCTGCGAACCGGAGCCTTCGTTCGAACGATCACTGCCTTAACAACAGAACCCTTCTGAATGTTGCTGCCAGGAATAACGCTTTTGACTGAACAAACAATCACTTCGCCCAATTTAGCGCAACGCTTGTGAGTTCCACCCAAAACTTTGATGCACATCAACTCTTTGGCGCCAGTGTTATCGGCTACTGAAAGCCTCGTTTGCATCTGAATCATTTTAACACCTTTAACGTATTGTTAAATTTTTTATCGTTGACTTATTTAACGATCGAATCGTTCACAGTAATTTTATTTACTCTGTGCGGCTGCACGAAGAGCGGAAATATCAATAATTTCACCCTTTTCAACGATACGAACGAGGTTCCAACGCTTCATTTTGGACATCGGACGAGATTCTTCAATTTCGACCAAATCGCCTTTTTTAGACTCGTTGTTTTCGTCATGCGTAATACAAACCGTTTTACGCTTGATGTACTTACCGTACTTCGCGTGCTTTTCCAAACGCGAAATTTCAACGCGACGAGTCTTATCCATCTTGTCGGAGGTAACCAGTCCTATAAACAACTTCTTCGGCATATTTATACCTTTTGTTTTCTAATAACTTCCCGTGCCTAACGGCTAATAAAATTTAGAAACAACCTTATTTGTCCTTGCTAAGCTCGCGCTCTCTTTGGACTGTTTTAATCCGGGCGATAAGCTTGCGATTTTTAAGCAATTCCGTCGGCGTGTCCAAGCGTTCCATCTGGGATTTAATTCGCAAACGGAACATAGCCTTACGTGATTCCTCTAAAGTCGCATTGAGCTGTTCGTCGCTCATTTCGCGGAGTTCGGAAATTTTCGTTATTGACATCGTATTTTCTCGTTAATTCTGTCAGGTTGTCCGACAAACGCCGGACAATGTCTTACTACATTACACGGCGAGAAACCATACGCACTGGAACCGGCATCTTGTGAGCCAGACGAGCTAAGCACAAACGCGCCGCTTCTTCAGTCGTGCCGCCAACTTCATACAAAATCGTACCTGTGCGAACAACGGCTGCCCAGTATTCAGGTTCACCCTTTCCCTTACCCATACGAGTTTCCAACGGTGTGCTGGAAATCGGTTTCGTAGGAAATATTCTTACATAAAGTCTGCCTTCGCCGCGGAGATATTGTTGAGCGGCGATACGACCAGCTTCTATTGTTGCTGCAGGAATCCAGCCTGCTTGCATCGTTTGCAATCCAAAGTCGCCAAAGACAACGCGGTTACCGCGAGAGGCATCACCTCTTAGCCGCCCTCTTTGTTCCTTTCGATGCTTTACTCTCTTGGGCATATTTGCCATCGTTATTGTCCTCACTGAAAGAACCCAGGTTTATCCAGACTTGAATGCCGATGTGTCCCTGAGCAATTTTGGCTTCACAAAAACCGTAATCAATATTCGCACGCAAAGTTGACAGAGGAATTGAACCCTCGATCGCTTTTTCCGTACGAGCCATATCAGCTCCGCCCAATCGACCGGAAAGCTGAATCTTAATTCCTTTAGCGCCGTCCTTTTCTTTCATGGTAAGTTCCATCGCCTTTTTCATGGCGCGACGGAAACTGGCGCGCTTGATGAGCTGTTCGCCAATATCTTCGGCTACCAGCTGTGCGTTCAATTCAGGCCGCTTAATTTCTGAAATCGAAAGATTGATTCGGCGTCCTGTAATCTTCTGAAGTTCATTTTGAAGAGCTTCAACCTTTTCGCCTTTCGGTCCGATCAACTGACCTGGACGAGCGGAGAAAAGAATAACCTTGACTTCATCACGAGTACGTTCGATTTCAATCTTGGAAATCATCGGGTACATCGCACGACCAACGTTGTTTTTACGCGTTTTGATAAACTCGCGGATTTTGAAGTCTTCAGCAAGCAAATCGGCGAATTCTCGCTTGTTTGCATACCAACGACTTTTCCATCCAAGGAAAATTCCCGTGCGATAACCTGTAGGATTAACTTTTTGTCCCATAGTTAAATCTCATTAGACTCTCGTCTGTTAAACTTTTATATCTAAGTTTCAAATTATTTCAAAAACATCACTCAACCAAATCCGTCTCGTCTTCGAGCGTTACACTCAAATGAGAGATTTCTTTGGTAATAACTGATGCCATTCCACGAGACTTTGGACGCATGCGTTTAATCATACGCGGTCCACCATCAACACGGACATCCGAAACAAACAAATTGGCCAGATCAGAAACATTTCGATCTTCTGCATTTGCAATTGCGCTTTCCAAAACCTTTCTGAGCATGAACGCCCCGCGGTTCGGGAAGTATTTCAGAGCGTTAACCGCGTCCAGAGCAGGCATATATCGAATAATATCTGCAAATGGACGAACTTTTTGCGCGCTGATGTGAGCGAATCTATGACTTGCTTTGTATGACATTATAGTACCTGTAAATTTTAATAGGTTACGTTAGGTTGGAAAACCTTATTTCTTTCCGCCCTTGCCAGCGTGTCCTCGGAAAATTCGAGTTGGGGAGAATTCACCAAGTTTGTGACCTACCATTTGTTCCGATACGAACACTTTGTGGAAAATCTTACCGTTATGAACCATGAACGTGTGTCCAACGAATTCTGGAACGATTGTACAAGCTCTTGCCCAGGTTTTAATCGGTTCTTTCGTGTTTGACTGGTTGAGTTTATCAACCTTAGCGAAAAGTTTCGGGTCAACAAAGGGACCCTTTTTCAATGATCTACTCATGTTTTAACTCAAATGAAAGGAAAACCCTTGTTACTTAACCAACTTCAAAACACCGTAACGGCGACTGCGACGGCGGCGAACAATTGCTTTGTTACTTGCCTTGTGTCGGCTTCTGGTTGGTCCGCCTTTGGTCGGTTTACCAGTAGGAGTTACCGGGTTGCGACCGCCCTTTGTACGACCTTCACCACCACCGTGTGGGTGATCGATCGGGTTCATTGCAGTGCCACGAACGTGAGGACGACGACCCAGCCAGCGTTTGCGACCGGCTTTGCCGAGGACAATGTTCATGTGATCAGCGTTGCTCGTAACGCCAATCGTAGCCATGCAATTAACTGGAATACGACGAATTTCGCCGGATGGCAGCGTAATCTGAGCCCAACCTGCGTCGCGCGCTACCAGTGTAGCGTAGGAACCGGCAGATCGGCAAAGAGAACCGCCTTGACCTGGCTGCATTTCAATATTGTGAATGTTAGTTCCGAGTGGAATTTCTGTTAATGGCAAGCAGTTTCCAAGCGTTGGAGCTGAACCCGGACCGCTAACAACTTTGTCGCCTTTTTTCAAGCCGTTCGGAGAAATGATGTAGCGTTTTTCACCGTCTACGTAGTGCAGAAGCGCAATACGAGCAGATCTGTTAGGATCGTACTGAATGGAATCAACAACAGCTGGAACTCCAAACTTGTTGCGACGGAAGTCAACCAATCGGTACGCCTGCTTGTGCCCGCCGCCTCTAAACCGACAAGTTGTAACGCCCTGATTGTTGCGTCCACCAGTTTTCTTAGCCGGAACCATAAGGCTTTTTTCCGGTTTGTAATTCGGGGTCAGGTCTGCAAAATCACTAACCGTAGCTCCACGTCGCCCCGGCGTAGTCGGTTTGTATCTCTTAATTCCCATATTAAACTCGCTTTATTCTAAAATTAAATTTTTTCCTTTGAACAGCGACCATTAGTAGTAATCAATACGATGTTCGTCATTAAGAATGACAATCGCTTTTTTCCAGTCGCTAGTATAACGAACGCCGGTGCGAGTGCGTCGCGCTTTGCCTTTTCTCGTTTGAGTGTTGACCTTTTCTACCTTAACGTCAAAGAGCGTTTCAACTGCGTTTTTGATGTCGGTTTTGGTAGCCAACGGATTGACTTCAAAGCAATAGGCGTTTGTACGTTCTGAATGATAGTAACCCTTTTCCGTTACCAACGGACGCAAGATAATTTGCTGGGGTTCCAGATCCATCTTTGTCTTTTTAGTTTCTACTGGTGTACGTTTCATTTTTTTACCTATTCGCCAAAGCGATTATTAACTCCGATAAAAATCTCCCTACTTGAGTTACTCAGCTTTGTCCTGAGCAACTTTGCCGCGGAAAGCATCCAGAGCGGCTTTGGTGATCAACATTCGTTTCGGTTTGAGAATGTCGTATGCATTGAGTTCAGCAACAGGTTTAACTGACGCTCCGGCAATGTTTCTTACTGACTTGTAAATATTTACATTGTATTCAGCAATCGCGAAGATCGTTGAAACGCCAGCCAGATTAAGAGCCTTGAGAACTTCAGCAAAATCCTTGGTTTTGGGCGCGTCGATTGAGTAGTCATCCAAAATGACCAACTCGCCGTCATCAATCTTCGTACGAAGAGCCATTCTCGTCGCCAGCTTTAACGCCTTACGATTCATACGATAAGACCAGTCAGGGTTGTCAATAGCAAACGCATGACCGCCGCCAACGCGAACGTTCGTTCTCTTCATACCGGCGCGGGCGTTGCCTGTACCCTTCTGACGATACATCTTTTTCTTGCTGCCGGCAACATCGGAACGACCTTTCGTTTTGACGCTACCTTGTCGAAGGTTGTTGCGATACATAACTACCGCATCGTGCAGTAACTGCTTGGTAACCTTTTCAGCCAGTTCCGTCGTGTCGATTTCGTATTGTCCGACCTCTTTACCGGTCTTGTCAACTATGGGAATATTAACCATAATTCAACCAACTTTTCCTGTTTGGACTTTAATCTAAACTCTTAACAAAGTTTCGATCGTTCGTCCGACTTATGTAAAAATTAAATATTTGTACGATAAACTGCAATCTTTCTGCTTACTACTCGTTCCTAGTCTTTCTTGGTGTAATCTACAAGAGTTTCCGAGAAGGGCTTGGGAGCGGGGAGATAATTACTCGGTCTAACCTGGACGTAACCGCCATTGGGACCGGGAACCGCGCCGTAGATAAGGAGAAGATTGTTTTCTTTATCTGCTTTGACAATTTTGATATTGCGCGTTGTGCAGCGAGTGTTTCCATACTGACCAGAGCTTCGCAGACCCTTTTGAACGCGAGACGGGTAAGCGCTGCAACCGGTTGAACCAGCGTGACGATGGCATTTTTTAACGCCGTGCGTCATACGCTGACCGCCAAAGTTATGGCGTTTCATTGTACCGGCATAACCGCGGCCTTTGCTTAGAGCCGTAACGTCTACTGAAGCTACGCCAGTGAAAACGTCAACGTCTAAAACCTGACCAACTTCAAAACCGTTGGGGGAAACGCGGAATTCGCGAACGTAAGCCTGCGGCTCACAATTTGCTTTTTTCGATACTGTAGCTCCAACTTCCTGAGCTTTCTTTGAGCGTTTCGATTCAATGTTGGCTACGTGACCACGAACAGAGCGTGAAACCGAATTTCGGGGTTTGTCTTTATAGCCAATTTGAACTGCGTCATAAGAGTCAGTCTCTTTGGATTTAAGCTGCAATACCGGGCAAGGACCAACCTGCAATACCGTTACCGGAACTGCGCGTCCTGCTTCTGTATAAACTTGTGTCATTCCGACCTTTTGGCCGAGAAGTCCAATACCGTTCATCTTAACCTCTCAGTATTCTTTATCTGTTAGCGATTGTTCGCCTTAATTTTAACGTCAACTCCAGGGGGGATGCTGATTTTATTCAGCGCTTCAATCGTCTTGGCTGTTGCCTGAATAATATCGATCAAACGCTTGTGCGTTCTAATTTCAAACTGCTGACGAGCCTTTTTATCTACGTGCGGACTGGAAAGAACCGTGTAACGTTCAATTCGCGTGGGAAGAGGAATCGGACCTCTGACTATCGAACCGGTGCGTTTCGCGGTGTCCATAATTTCGTTGGCGCTTTGATCCAGAATAGCGCTGTCGTAAGCCTCCATTCTGATTCGAATTACTTCTAAACTTGTACTCGGCATTTATTTCTCCTATATGTTCTATAGTCGGTTATGCTGTCAATATCTGTATTGACCTGCTTTCGATTCCTCTTATTGTCAAAGATCGTTCTTTGCGGCTGCCCGCGTTACGAAAAACCTTGATAAGGTTTGACGTAAACTTTGGCTTCACACCTGAATTTTACAAAGACGGGGCAGATTATACAGTAATTTCTACTCCTGTCAACCGTCTGAATGCGAATTTTTTCAAAAAAATTTGAAATTCGCTTAACTTTTGGCAAACGATAGTCTAAAATTCCGGAGTACTGTCTCCCCTGAGCTTCCGCTGATTGTTCTGACGAACCAGGTAGGAATTTTAACTTATAACTTGCGCTTATCGCCTTACTGCAAGATTAAGCGACAGTCCACAAGCTCAACGACTTCGTTTTGGGACGTTTGTCCCGCGCCACTTCAGGTAAGTTTTAGCATAATACAGTATTTATTTAATTTGACAATGGGGGCGCCCCCTAATTTCTGAAAAATTTTTTCTTTTTTCTTAAGTTTTTTTCCCTAATTGCCATATTCCCCCTCTTTCCTCTTGTTGACATCACGCTTTTCCGATATACTAAACTAGGGAATTTTTGTAGCTAAAGCGGAAAGAGCTATTAGGATTTCCAGATTCGGATTTGCCGGAAAAACCGCAATATCATTACAATTTACATATAACCTTAAAATCGATGATTGAATTCATAAAAATCGTTATCCTGGCTATCGTACAAGGCATCGCGGAGTTCCTCCCGATCAGTTCCTCCGGGCATCTGACTCTCATCAGCGCCATATTAGACAGCGTTTCAAATATTGAGCTGGACGACAGCCTGGATTCCTTAACGATTAGCGTCATTCTCCATTTGGGCACGCTGCTATCCATTCTGGTTTTTTATTGGAGAACGCTGCTCAACATTGTCCTCAAACTTCGGTTCAAACTGGCGTTTTTACTGATTTTAGCGTCCATTCCTGCGGCGGTTGCCGGCGTTTTACTGCACGATTTTTTTGAGGAAACGCTGGACAACCTGTTTGTCATCGGAGCGATGTTCCTTTTGACAGCCTTCCTGCTTTTGACGTCCCAATGGGTTTCGCGCAGTAAAATCAACGACGCTGACCCGAAAGAAGCCGAGATTCAATCTTCTGGCAAGCTCACGGAGGCTACCGAATCCACCGACGCAATCGTTGACGAGTTAAGCTCCGTTACCTGGGTTCAGGCGCTTGTTATCGGCATCTTTCAGATGTTTGCCATTTTACCGGGGCTTTCCAGAAGCGGTTCGACCATTGCAGGAGGCTTGTTTACCGGGTTAAAACAGAGCGTCGCGGCAAACTTTTCGTTCTTAATGGCGATTCCTGTTATCGGCGGCGCCGGATTGCTGGAATTGATTAAACTGATTAAACACAAATCTCAAGCTATCCCGGTTTCGGAACTGACAATCGGCTTTTTACTGAGCTTTCTTGTCGGCTTGTTTGCTTTGTACTGGGTTATAAACTGGATTAAAAAAGGAAAACTGGCTTGGTTCGCTTATTGGCTTTTTATCATGGCAGGGGTTGCGTTTTCCATGGCGCTCTTCTGTAAATAAGCTTTTGACAACCGATTCATAAACAAGAACCGCACGTTATTATGATTACAACCAAAGATTACGAAGCCGTTTCTTTAATCTATTCAGACGAGTACGAGCTGATGTACCGCGGTCGCCGCATTCATTCGTTAGCCGGGCAGTCTGAAGAGGTTTTGATTACCCAGTGGGTCAACCGTTATTTATTTTCGGAGGATTGCAAACAGCGTCAGGACATTTACGCGTACATTTCCAAAGACAACTCCCATCTTGCCAGGCTGATAGCATACGATTTCCAGCAGGGAAAATACGTTTTTGAATCCTTTAGCTGCTCGCTGGCTCAGTACAACCGGTTTCTGGACAACGGCTCGCCTGTTTGGGAACAGACGTGGCGCGATGCAACCAAAGCCCTGCTGCAGCTTCATAACTCGTACCTCAATCATGGGAACCTAACCCCTAACAGCTTCTTTTTCAAAAAAGACGGACAGCTTAAAATCGTCGGGATTTTCCCCAATTTTAACGATGATTTCAAGTACAATCTCGACGCTCCTCGCCCGGAAGGACGCGCTTTTTTGGAACTGGAATTCAAAAAAGACGTTGCCGCGTTGTGCAATATTTTCCTGTCGGAACCGTATCGGAACCTTATTTCTCAAGCGGATCAGGACGACTGCGCCAAGCTGGCAAAAGGCGAATTGACGCTCGAAGAAGCGGCTGCCAAGGCGGAAGAGCGGTTTAATAAAATCGCTAAAATCCGGGAAGAAAAAGACGTTCAGGCGCGCCGGCGCGCAATCGAAGAAAAAGAAAGAATGGAACGACAACGTCACAGAGGACCGGGGTTTGTCTTTACTTCTCTGGTTTGCATCATGATTGTCATGGGGGTTATCGGCATAAAATACGCTATCGACAAAGCCAACAGCGAAAAAATCCCTAACATTCCGACGCACAACAATCCGGCTTCTATAACGGATCTCAAACACGAACTCCAGCAGGAATCCGACAAAGCCAGCCGACAGAACATCGGCGACGACGGTTTGGTTCATACGCCGGAGACGTTGCCCGGTCGCGAAATTCCGGCTGAACTCACCCGACCGCCGGTTTTGGCGGAAGAGCCGGAGAAGCTCATTTTTGTTGGAGTCGCAACAGAAATTATCGGACCGAAGCTTGACGTCTTTAATAAAAACAAGCAGGAAAAGATGTCGTTTATTATGGACGCCGACACGAAGGTCGTCTATGCCGACGGTTCAACCAAACGACAATCTGAAATTCGGCTTCATCAGGAAGTCGAGGTTGAATACGAACTCGGCCGCGCCGACGAAAAAGCCTACGCCCACGTTATCCGTCTGCAGGATTAGACGATGAAAGGCGTCTTTTATTTCGGAATGCGGAATTCGGAATTTCGCATTCCGAATTATTTTACTCCCCATTCCCTACTCCCCATTCCCTACTCCC
>JAZQDP010000374.1:0-2596 GCA_045546875.1 Thermoguttaceae bacterium
ATAATCGTCCCATGTTATGTCCTTATTTTGAATGGATTATAAAAAATTGACCTTTTATCAACTTTTTGTCTTTTATCTGATTATAACCCTTGTTAGAATCAATGTCAATAGGCGAACAAAAAAACAGAGCGTTTTTTTGAACGCTCTGTCGATAAATGAACGGTCTGTTGAGAATGAACGGAGAATAATGGCAAATTTAGCCATCTAGCCGTTTATTGAACTTCAGTGAGAAATACGGCATAAAACCACAACAACGTCCAAAGTACGATTCCAATTGGAATAATCCATCGCCATGCTTTAAGGGTTTTGTCAACGAACGTCCTGGTTTGTAAGTTATATGAAACAAACAGAGCGTAAAGTCCCATGAATATTCTAAAGCCGACAACGTCATTGTCTTCAGAATAGGGCGCGGCGTCCAAAATCAAAAGATTTTTGGGATTGGAGCCAATTACAACCAGATACGGTTCGTCCTGACGGTGAATGTAATCCATGTACGGCTGTGAGAATCTGTAGAAACGCGTTGGAATCCAGTAATGTTGATTTCCTGAACTGTCTTTATAGACAAGCCCGCGATCGGTTAAATATCCTAACGTAAAAAAGCCGTTTTTGAATAATCTGTACGCTTTCCAATAAGGACGGAATAATACGAATCCCAATCCAGAGGCAAAAACAATGCCTAGCGTCCACCATTTATCCGATGGGTCAGTAATCGTCTTGAAACCGAGATACGCTCCGGGTATAATAAACAGAGCGGGAACGCCCCAAAAAACGAAATTTAGCAAACCGGTCAAAACGCCGCGATTCCCAAAGAACCAGGAGATGAAAAAAGACAACGACGTCTTTCTGCGCGGCGTTTCGTTTAACAGGTC
Organism: Thermoguttaceae bacterium; assembly: GCA_045546875.1. Lineage (GTDB taxonomy): Bacteria > Planctomycetota > Planctomycetia > Pirellulales > Thermoguttaceae > RUG11551. Next base: position 870 of record JAZQDP010000374.1, read on the forward strand.
TGCCAAGAGCTGAAGGCTTTCTGTCATGGTCAACTCTGGCTGCTGGTCGTCGTCAGTAAATTGTTGGTCTTGATTTTCGTTCATAATTTGTCCTCCTTGATCGTTAATACGATGAAAGTCTTATGTTTGTTCCTCAAAAATGAGGGAAAACTCTGGATTTAACGTTATTTTATTAACAAGAAAAAATAAATAGACCAATAATCAGCGCAAATAAAAACCAGAAAAAACGCTTGGCGCTTGAGAACTCCGAATTTGACATATCGAACGTTACCGGAAGGTCTAAAAATATAAACCATTCCTGAATATTAAATTCAATTTTGGAGCTTGAAGCTTTGTAATCCAAAACTGTAAGAACTTTGATTTGATTTGGATTATTCCTGTCAGTTACAATCAGGTATTCACCATAAAAACTGTCATTTAATAATAGAAACGATTTTGAGCGCCATCTATGCTGAGTATTGTTTTTATCCGTATAGAGGATGTCTCCATTAGAGTCTTTGCGTCCCAAGGTAAAATAACCGTTTTTAATCAGATTCAACGATTTGACGTCAAGAAGCACCAATCGATAAACGGCGTAACCTAATAAAAAAAGGAAAATGCATCTGAAAACCAATGCAATGCCAATCCCTGCATTAGAGAACGATGTTAAAATCGCCATAATGAAACATAGTATTATTAATTCTAATACGGCTTTTGTATTGAATAGCCAGGCAATAACAAAAGAAGGGGACTCTTTTCTGTTAGACGATTGATTTAGCTGGTCTGCCAAACATTGAAGCGGATGCAGTTCATTAGAATTCTGTTTGTCTGAATCGTCTTTTGTATTGTTGTTTCTGTTACGATTATTCAGTTCGTTTACTCTTTCGTCATATCGTCTGATCCATTCCTGCTGTTTATCCGGATCCGAAAGAATATTAACATCTTCCGGATGGGGCTGGTTCGTATCAGTTTGATTTTGCCGTTGATCCTGCCGTTGAGTTTGATGGGTATTTGTCTGCTGAGAGTTTTTAAGCCGAAAATTTCGGATATTCTGGACGTATTTCCGGAAAGTAGGCGTTGCAGTTTTGGTGAATATGAATGACCGAATTTTTGAAAACCCGGGGTTCTTTTTCAATTCCGCCATTTTACTTGCAGGAAGGATATCGAGAGCTTTCTGAACAGTTGCCAGATTATCTGTAACTTCAATGCCGAGGAAATCGAAAATGTCAAAATCAACCTGGTTGTTCATGTTTTATCCGAATATAGTGTAAAATAGTTATCATGACAAAAGCTTACAAATCATTTTTATCCAAGGACAGAATTGTTAAGTCCGTTTATGACTCCTGTATTTTTCCCAGTAACAGTATTGTTGTGCCCATTAATTTGTCCGCAATTATTTCCTTGAATGACATTATTGTGTCCTTGAATTGAACCATAATTCGAACCTCGCAATATAATGTTGTGTCCCTCAATGCTGCCATGGTTATCGCCAATGATCTGATTGTTGGAACCATGGAAATGACCAGATGAACCCGGAGGTAAAGTAATACATCCTCCATTGGAGTTAATATTATAACTGAAACCGTTTTGAATAATCTGTTGATTGCCGTTGAAATTCATGTTAAACGGAAATCCATTGTTGAATGGGAATCCGTTACCGAATGGAAAACCGTTGCCAAACATCGATTGATTCTTGTACGTATTCTTCGGTTGCGTATTTCGATTTCTTTCTTTTTCCTCCAACTCTC
>JAZQDP010000375.1:0-4397 GCA_045546875.1 Thermoguttaceae bacterium
ATTTTAATTACAATATACAATCCTTACCTCAGCGCCCCAAAAGGAGCAAATGTTTATGAGTACAAATCGATACAATTCCGTTTTTGGTTTTCGCGTGTTAGCGTCCATGCTGACAATCGGGCTTTTCGTTCTGACAGCCGACGCTATAGCGCAGAATGTAATTCGCTACAACGCCGCAGGAGAAGAAACAGCCTCTGGTACGGATGTCGGCGCGGTTCAGCAATCTGCCGATAATGGCGGACCGGTCGCAGGCGACGTTATCAAGATTTCCGGTACGGCGCCGCAAGCTACAAGTTACGGCAATCCGATTACCTCGTTTACGATTCAGTCGGCAACGCCGGGAGTAAAGCAGACGATTAACGCGGGAACGTCCCGATTCTACAACTTTAACGACGGCGCCAAAACGTACAACTATACGCTCAAAGACTTGGCTTATCAGGGAAACGAAGCGGTTGTAACAAACTGCATCGGCGTTTTCTTCCATTCCAGCGCCGCTATAACGATGAACCTGACTTTGGATAACGTTACTTTTACCGGGTTCAAGGAAAAGGAATACACTGGCGCGGTGTTCGGCTTCGACAGCGGAACGCTTAATATCAACGCATCTAACGGCGTGGTCTTTGACGGCAACCAGGCGTTAGGTTCAGGTAATGCTGAGTACCGCGGCGCAGCAATCAACGTTAATCAGAGCGGCTCTTTGACGATCAACGTTGCCGACAACGACGTTATCACATTCAGAAACAACTACGCAACAACATGCGGTTCCGCTATCAACGTTGGTCAGAAGGGCACGCAGATTCCCGCAACGATTAACGGAACCAGCCTTTTTGATAACAACTCCGTTGGCAAATGGGGCGGCGCCGTTCATGTTTGGGGAAATCTGACCTTTAATGGCGATACAACTTTTACCAATAACAAAGCAAATGGGTCAGACGGCGGTGGAATTCGTCAGGAAGGCGATGGCAAATACACCATCAAGTTCAACGGAGACGTAACCATGACCGGCAACTCTGCGCCTGCGGCATCCGGCGGCGCGATTTGCTCAAATGGAATCACGATGGAAAGCGGCTCTATCAACTTTACAAACAACTCTGCCAAAACATATGGCGGCGCTATTCGTGTAACAACAGGCGATTTTTCAATGAAAGCCAATTCAATTACGTTTGATGGAAACCACGTCTCCGGCAACGACGGCGGCGCGCTCAGTATTTCAGGAGACGTTTCAATTACCGGAACTGGCGACAACCCTGTTGTTACATTCAATAAAAACTATAGCGCATACGTCGGCGGCGCAATCAGCTGTAAAGCTTTTACTTTGACCAACGGAACGTTCAATTTCACGAACAATTACGATACAGCTACTAACAACGCTGACAAATATTCTTACGGCGGCGCTGTTTACTGTACGTCAATCAATACGAACGCAGCGTTAATCAACTTTGATTCCAACTCGTCCAAGTACTACGGCGGCGCGCTTTACACCGGCGGCGGAACGATTAAAGCCGATACGATTATTTTCAATAAAAACACGTCCAGCAACCGGGGCGGCGCGATTCAAAACCACGGAAATTTGACCATTACAGGCAATACGATTACATTCAGCAATAACAGCGCGACCAACTTTGGCGGCGCCATTTTTAACAAGGACGCCAACTGCAATTTAACGATTACCGGCAAAGACGTTTTGTTTTCCGGAAACCATGTTTCCAACAACGACGGTGGAACGATTCATGGCGGGAACGTAACTCTCAACGGGGTTGACGCCGATTCAGTCTTTACGTTCGATAAAAACTACACGAAGTATTTCGCTGCCGCGATTAACACAGGCGCGGTAACGCTCAATACTGGTACGTTCAACTTTACCAACAACTACGAAACAGCCAGTTCCGGCTCGTATTCCTACGGCGGCGCGATTCACTGCTCGTCAATTTCAACCAACGCCAAGGAGATTAAATTCGATTCCAACACGTCCAGATACTACGGCGGCGGACTTTCTGTTTCCGGCAGCGGTGGAACAATTCAAGCCGATACGATTACGTTCAATAAAAACAAAGCCGATCTTTTCGGCGGCGCTATCCATTTAAACGGCGGAACGCTGACAATTAAGGGCGACGACGTCAAATTTACGGACAACTCCGTTACAAGCGCTAACGGCGACGGCGGAGCGATTCGCGGCGTGAACAACGCAGCTGTCGTTTTTACAGGTCTTGACGAAGATTCTGCCATGCTCTTTAGCGGGAACACATCGACAAGATATGGCGGCGCGTTGAGCGTTTCTTATATAACACTGTCAACAGGCTCGTTTACTTTCGAGAATAACTCCACTGGATCTCTGGGCGGGGCAATGTATGCGGCAACCGTTACGTTCTCCGGCGATGGAACAGTTGGAACGTTTACCGGAAACGTTGCTGGCGTTGGGAACGACATCTATTTTTTCGATGCTAATTCCGTCTTGACGTTCCAGGACTCTGGAACTTATTCCTTCGACGGCGGCATTTATATGGATAGCGAAACCGCTCAGACGGTTATCAATCAGGCGCAAGTTACGATTGCCGGTCGAGAAGACGACGATACCAACGTTTATCAGCTGCAAAACGTTTCTATTTCCAACGGCGGCAAGCTGACGGCTGAACTGGATAATATCAATTCCGCGACGGGAACGTTTACGCTCAACGATAACAGCAGCGTTTTGGAATTCAAAACGGATTCCGCAGACGTCAGTCGGTTCGACAATACGATTGCCGGCTCTGGAACGATTCTTAAAACCGGCTCTGGAACGCTCGCTCTGAACGGAACGGACGACAATCCCATTACCGCCAACTCCATGACGGTAAACGAAGGTTCGCTGTTGTTCAAGGGATACTACACCGGCGATTTGACGATTAAAGACGGAACTCTGTTCTCGCCGGGCAACTCGGTCGGAACGCTGATTATTGATGGCGACTTTACCGCAGAATCCGGCTCGACGCTCTTGTTTGAACAGGACTCGACGGGAATCGACCAGCTGATTATTCTGTCCGGCGGAACGATCAACATTGCAGACGACGCTATTTTGGAACTGGCGATGACCAGTCCCGTTCCCGGCGCGACGTATCCGCTCATTGACGCAGCAGACGGACTGTCAGGCAAATACGCGACCGACGACTTCTGGACTGGAATTCTTTCGCCCTCCAGCGGGTACTACTGGAACTTGTACGTAGATGGAAATACGCTCTACGCGTCAATTGACGCCAACGCCGTTCCAGAACCGTCGACGTGGGCGCTGCTGGTTCTTGGCGCGATGGGATTGCTGTACTGGCGAAAACGAAAGTAAATTTGGAGTGCGACGGCTTGCCGTCGCTTTTCCAAGATAAAAGTTGAGAATATCCATTAAAGCGATTCGTGTCAGTAACGTACGAACTATAATAACACTTCTAATTGTTTATTGTTCGCAGCGTTATTGGCACGAATATTTTTTTCGAAGTTAACGACGGTACTCGTAATGAAAGTGACGGCAAGCCGTCGCACTCCATACTACTCTTCCTCTTCCATCGCCGCCAAACGGTCTTCTTCCGCGTTGCGGGCGTTTCTTGCAGCGCGGCGGCGGTCGTTTTCCGTAAGGAGAATCTTTCTCAGACGAATGGACTTCGGCGTAACCTCGACCAGTTCGTCTTCTTCGATGAACTCGAGCGACTCTTCCAGCGTCATTTTTCGCGCGGGTTTAAGAATGATGTTTTTGTCGTTGCCCGACGCCCGAAGGTTGGTCAGCTTTTTCTCTTTGGTCGGGTTGACAACCAGGTCGTTGGATCGTGCGTTCTCGCCGATAATCATGCCTTCGTAAACGACGTCGTTGGGAGAAACGAACAGGTCTGATCGCGCCTGCAAACCGTCCAAGGCAAAGGCGACTGCCTTGCCGGGCGAGTTGGAAACCAGAACGCCCGTCTGGCGCGTGGGAATCTCCCCGACTTTAGGTTTGTAACAGTCGAACTGATGGTTGATAATCGCTGTACCTTTGGTAGCGGTGAGCATGCGGGTTCTCAGGCCAATCAGACCGCGAGAGGGAATCGAGAACCGAATGAGTGTAAAGTCGCCGCGGGGCGTCATTTCGATGAACTCGCCGAACCGCTGTCCGACCATTTCCATAACAGGACCGGTAAGCGTACAGGGAACTTCTACCAGCAGGGTTTCAAACGGTTCATGAACGATGCCGTCTATCTGACGGTAAATGACTTCCGGCTTCCCGACTGACAGCTCGTACTGCTCGCGGCGCATCGTTTCAATCAGAACGGACAGGTGCAGAATGCCTCGTCCGGAAACGACGTACTGATCCGTTTTGGGAATCTGTTCTACTCGAAGGGCGACGTTGGATTCCAGTTCCCGGAAAAGCCGTTCCCGCAGATTTCGAGTCGTAACATATT
>JAZQDP010000376.1:0-12569 GCA_045546875.1 Thermoguttaceae bacterium
ATATTGCAGGAAACGAAACATTAGCAAATAAAACCATTAACTTAAAAGGAGGTTCTATTACTACGTTAAATAGCAATGGTAGTATGCTTGACATTTTTGGTTCCGGGAATGCTTTCAATGTTAAAGCGGAAACAGGAGCTACTTCGCAGAATCCAACAACATCCTACGTTAAAGGTTGGCTCAGATTACGCAACACATCTGATTTTAATATAACTGTCGATCAAAACGCCAAATTGATTATTGGCAATGAATATGGCGGAATTACGCAAAATGGTACGCCTTCACCGCTCGTGAAACTTGGTAAAGGCTGTTTGGTTTTTGCAGGAACTAACACTTATAGCGCTACTACAAAAGTAATGGATGGAGAGCTGGTTCTCCCTAGCGGCGGTACGTTGACAACAAGCGGAGTTGTAACCGTCAATGGTGGAAATCTTACTGTAGACGGCGGTACGCTATATACATCATCTTCATCTAATTCTGTCAACTCTGGAACTATTACTGTTAAAAACAATGGTTCTTTAACATATGCTGGCGCTGGTCAATTCCGAATTACCGGTTCTTCTGCAGCCTTGAATATCGAGGGTGGAACAGTAACTGTTAATGGTATTTCATACATTGGCGTAGCAGCAAACGGCGTTATTAATCAGTCTGGAGGAACAGCAAACTTCAACAATACTCTTGCTTTTGGTTGGGGGGACTCTACTGCTGGTGAGTATAATCTTACAGGTGATGGAATTTTATATACTACCAAAGACGCTGGTTTATGGTGTGGATCTACGAGTACTAAAACAACTCCGAGTATATTTACGGTAAATGGGGGAACGGCAAACTTCCAACAAGTGGGTAATTCTTTTGTTATAGGGTATTATAATACACCCGCAATATTCCAACCTTGTAATGTTGCTAATGTCTTTAATCTGAATTCTGGAACTGTTAACGCGACTGATACGTTTGCAATCCAGTACGGCGGAACGCTTAACGTTGCCAAAGACGGTGAAACAGGCGGCGACGGCGTTCTCAACGCAAATAAGATTGAGATTAATAACGGCGGTAATCTTAATATGTCGTCTGGTACGATCAACCTTGGCGCCGGTGGAATTACTTCCTCCGGCAATGGCTACTCAATCAACCTTTCCGGCGGAACTTTCGGAACTAACAACGCCAGCTGGACAACTTCACTTGCCGCCACTATTTCATCCAACGCTGTTACGTTTGCTCCAGACTCAGAAAAAACGATTACATGGAGCGGTGAACTTTCCGGCGCTGGCGGATTAACATTAGACGGCGAAGGCGAATTGACGCTGGCGAATCCCACGTATACAGGCGCTACCACGATTACACAGGGTACGTTAAATCTTTCTGCTGCTGGTACGCTGCACAATCTCTCAGGTACAACTTCCGGCGTTCTTAACAACAATGGCAATACTGTTACAGTAGAAAGCGGCGCAGATACCGAATTTGCCGGCGTTGTTGTTGGAACTGGCGGATTGACCAAAACCGGAACGGGAACGCTGACCCTTTCCGGCGCCAACACCTATACCGGAATGACGACCGTCTCTGCTGGCGTTCTCGAACTTACCGGCGACGCCGTGGTCGCCAATGGTCCGGTTTCTGTTGGAGCTAACGGAACTTTGGAATACGAAGTTGGCAAAGACGGAAATAACCAGCCGATAACGAAAAAGCTGTCAATTTCTGAAATCAACAAGATTGTCAGTACCGGCAAGGTTATTAAAACCGGCGACGGAACATTGCAGCTTTACTCCGAAGCTCAGGGATTGATCGATATTCAAAGCTTGACTGTTTCTTCCGGTCAAGTTGACTTAAAAGGCTACATGACCGGCGGAATTACAGTTGACGCTGACGGCGTTTTCTCGCCGGGCAACTCGGTTGGCGAAGCCACGTTCGGCGGTGGGTACATTCTCAAAGAAGGCGCAACGCTGTTAATTGAACAGGACGGCAGCGGCATCGACAAGCTTAATGTCGGTTCATTCACTTTCGATGAAACCAGCGTCAGCAAGGGTATCGAGCTGGATATTACCGGTATTCCGTTTGGGTCGCAGTATGATATTATTACATCAAACACCCCTTTTACGGGCGATCTGCTTGATGATAATTACTGGCTTGGTCATTTCAAGAACGATCTTCCGGAATACATGACGCTTTCTATCGTAAATAATAACACCGTCAGATTGTCGATTGACCGCAACGCCGTTCCCGAACCGTCAACGTGGGCACTGCTGGTTCTCGGCGTTGCCGGACTGATCTACTGGAGAAAGAGAAAGTAGGCAGTAGTTTAATTAGCGATTAGCGATTAGCGATTAGCGATTGATGCAAAGCGTGATAATGTCGGAGTGTGGCGCCTTGGCGCCGCTTTCTTTTTTTGAACCGCAAAGAACGCAAATATCGCAAAGAAATGGAAGGCGGTAACGGAGTGGGCGAAGCGAACGAAGTTACGCTTAGGCGAGCCGGGGTGCGTTAGCCCCCGGAAAAACCTCACGCTCTAGTACGCAAAGTTCGCGTAGTTTTAAAATAGAATTTCGGCGGAAGCGACCAGCTTCCGCTTTTTTATTGATAATCTTTCAGGATCGCGAGCGATAGCTCCCCTTTTCCCCTTTGACGTCGGTTTGCCATAAAAGAATTTATTTCAAACCACCGGCGTCGGCGTTTGCGGTTTAACGTCAGTAGGGGCGTCGGCATTCGCAGCCCCCTCTTGCGCTAAACGAATCGCTTCTTCGATTTGTTTATCCAGCTTTTCTAAACTGCTCAAAATGGCGTCGTGCCGAGCGTCCAGCTCCATGAGCGTTTCGATCTGTTTGAATTTTTCGTTATCCATTTTTGTTATTGTTCCGGTTGTACAGGTTATAACGATTCTACCTATTATATCATTTCGTCAAAATTTTTGAAATAGTTGAATGGAAGAGGGGAAAATATTAGGGAGGGGGCGAGTTGCACGGGCGAAAGGCGGATCGGGAGCGCTGCCGCGCAATTGCTGAAAACCCGCTCCGGGATGCGGACAATGTCCGCGATATGTTTTGGGGCGGATAATATCCCGCCCCCGAAATGGTTTCCAGTTTCGTCGTTTTGGCAATCACACTACGCGGCGTATTTTTCCGGGGGCTAACGCGCTCCGGCTCGTCTAAGCGTAATTCCGTTCGCTAAAGCGAACTCCATTACCGCCTTCCAATTTACGTTCGCTCCCAAAATTTGGCGAGCGCCCCACAAGTTATAAATTATTTATGCCGGTATTGTAATAATTAAAATATGATGTATAATAAATCTATATTCTTAAAGATTTATGCTAAATAAAGGGGAATTCTATGGAACAATATGACGATTTTTTTCATCCCGAGCAGGACGATTCAGAGCAGGGCGAGAAAGCCAATTCTACGAAACGACATTTTGAAGTGTATTTTTATGTAGGGCAGGGCGAGAAAGCTAAAGAACTTAAAGGTCGCGGAACTCTTGAGGTTACCGACGACGAAGTTGTGCTGGTAAGAAATGAGGTTCGGGGGATATTGTGGGACACTCCGCCAAGGTTTATACGCGTAAATCTGGGAGACATTGCCAACGTCTGTGAGAATAAAGAGAAACGCTGTTTGCAGTTTTCAGAATATGAAAATGGTCAATACCGGGGAAATCCCTGTAATGTTTATCTGTTCGAGGTGGAGGATTCTTATGGCGTATCAGATCAGAGGGAAAAAGAATTGCTGCTTGAACTTCTCCCCAAGCGGCAGAGCGATGAGATAGTTGCGGAGAAGTTGTTTCATGAAAAATTGAAAATCCAGACGCCGTACATGCTTTGGAGTTGTACGATATTGGCGATTTGCGCTCTGGTTTTCATTTCGATGGGATATTTTAGCGGATCGGACTCAATGTTTAACCCGACAGTACCGGATGGTTTGAAGTACGGGGCTGATTTTGGCCCTCTGGTTGCGACTGGCGACTGGTGGAGAATTATAACCAACGCTTTTGTGCATTTCGGTCCGACGCATATCGTATTCAATATGTTTTTTTTAATCTCTATTGGGTATTACGTTGAACGTCTCTATGGGAACACGTTGTTTTTGGTTGTTTACATAGGTTCGGCAATCTTTGGCAGCATCACATCTTTGAATATGACTCCGATGCAGGTTTCAGCAGGAGCGTCCGGAGCGATTTTTGGCCTCTACGGCGCCATATTGGCTTATTCATTGCGCCGACCTGGAACTTTTCCCCCGCATTTGCTAAAGAATATTAGAAACAGCTCGCTGGTGTTTATTGTCTTTAACCTGATTTACGGTATGCAGGCAGGAATCGACAACTGGTGCCACGCAGGCGGATTGTTTGGCGGATTTTTCCTGGGCGCTATTCTTGCCCCGCCGGAGTCATCGGAAGATAAACCAAGGCAGTGTTTGCTCCTGGCAAATCTTGGCTGCATCATTATTTTATTGTTTACTTATGTATCGCTAACGTTGTTTACTGAAAACATTAATGCAAAAGAGGCTGGTGAAGTTCTAAATGGATTTGGAGAGCTGTACTATGACGGCAATTCCGAATTGCACGTTACCAAAAATGTAAAAACTGCTATCGACTACTGGAACAGAGCGGCAGAGCGGTTCGAGAATCCAACGGCAATTTATCATCTGGGGAAAATGTATTCCCTCGGCGAGATGGGGAAAGCGGATGAACAGAAAGCGCTTGAATTGTTTCAAAAGGCGGCTCAGCTTGGGTGTCCGGACGCACAAGGCGAATACGGGCTGATTTTGTATGATAAAGGCGACAAGGCTAAAGGCATTGAATGGTTAGAAAAAGCAAAATCGAATGGCAGTCTTTTAGCTCGATATACTTTAGCGTGCATTGTATTGAACGGCGGCGAAGTCGCTAATTATGATTCAGGACTTGTTCTGAAAGAATTGCAGAGTTTGAGTCGTAAGGGGTATGAACCTGCGCAATCGAAGCTTGAAAAAATGGGAATACCTCAGAACGTTGATGAACAGGAAGACTATCTCTATAGACCGATGTCTCCTTCAGACATTGACGTTGAAAAAATCTTATGTCCGGGCGTATTCAATGACGAAGCTAACGAACGCAGATTAATTAACGGCAACAATGATGCATTCGATAATGTGCAAATTACGGCTCCGCAAGAGGCGATGAATGTACTTGAAAATATCAATTCTGAGTCCAAAAAATCAGAGGAAGAAGAACAGAAGGCTAAAGAAATGGAAGAGATTGACATAGATAAATTTATAATAGAGTCGAGTAACGAGAGTTATAATTTCTGAAAAATCCAGTCGTTTTAGTATATTCAAAAGAAAAAAGCCCCTTTCAACAGCGAGGGGCTTTTAAATTCATTAAATCGCAGAAAACTCTCTTTTTACATTACGCTATTACATACATTTATAAATGAGTATTGACGAAATATCAATCTCATTGATTGTTCTGCAAAAACGCCTTTTAGCGTGTACAGCGTTAATATTGCTGTACGGCTAAATTCAAATCACAAATGAACCGGGCTTATTTAGCGGCTTCTTCGACTTTGTGAAGACGAATCGCTAAACGGGACTTCAGACGGGAAGCCGTGTTTTTGTGAATGAGCTTGGAAGCGGCGGCACGGTCAAGTTTCTGGAAGGTTTTGGGCAGAGCGGCTGTTGCCAAGGCAACGTCGCCAGCTGCACAGGCTTCGCGGAACTTGCGGATGTACGTACGCAGTTCACGTTTAGCAGAGAGGTTGCGAGCGCGTCGAGCTTTGTTCTGACGCAGGTCTTTTTTAGCGCTTTTTAGATTCGGCATGGTTAATAATAATTGGTTGTTAGTGTAAATGGTTAGTGGTAAGCTGCTAGTGGTTAGTGGTAAGTTAATAAAGTTAATTTAGGGTAATCGCTTTGCGAACCAACCACTAAAAACTAACCACTAATAACTTTTTTATCGTTTAGCGTCCTGACCACATATTGACTTACTATTGAATTCAAAAATTATGAATTCATATTATTGCGCAATTCTTCCAATTTGTCAAGGAGGGAGGCAACGTCTTTGTAGTTAAAATCCATCCCAGCGAGGGATTTTAGGTATTTTTCTGCCAGATCGAGCTGTTTTAACCCTAAAGTAAGACGCCCTGCCTCGTAATATGCGCGTTTTTTGTTTTCGGCATCGCGGTCAGGAATGTTTTCGATAGCCTGGTCGTACGACGTGATTGCCATCTGATATTGTTTGATTGCCTGGAAACACATTCCCAGCTGAAGGCAGCAGACGCCCTTTCGACGCGGTTCGTTTTGAGCGGGCTGGAATTGCATAATGGCGTTATTGTAATCGCCATTGAGTTTGTATCGCAAGCCCAACTCGTATTTGAACGCCAGGTTGTTGGGGTATCGTTCGCAACGACCTTTCCAGACTTCCAGTTCTCGCGTGTTGAGGTCCATACGCATCTTTTTCCATTCTTCGGACGCTTTGCCTTTGACTTTTTCGATGTCGATAAGTTTTTGACGCAGGTTACGGAGCGCAGAGTCTTCCAGCTTGTCGAGCAGATCGCGGTTTTCCGTTTCGCCGGTTTGTTTAACGGCGTCTGTAAGGACGGCTTCGGCTTTGTCGAACTGTTCCAGCGCGATGTAGTAATCTGCCAGAGCGATATATCTTGCCGCGTCCTTTGGACGGTCTTTGATTTTGTTTTTGAGGAATTCTTCCTGCGTCATTTGAACCTTTTCGCCGGAAGAGCTGGTCGTTTCGACCGTAGCGGCTTTTCGTTTATCTTCGTTATTGCGTCCGCCCACTTCATACATGTTTTTGGCGACGATAAGCTCGGTAATGTTTCGCGCTGCTTCTTCGTTGCCGTTGGGGAAACATTGTTCAATTCGGCGCCAGCAGGAAATCGCTTCGTTATAACGATGAAGAGATTTTAATACGTTCGCCAGGGATTTATTGACGCTGATGTCTTTTGAGTTGCCTTCCAAGGCGATTTTCATGTACGCCAGCGGGGTTTCGGTAAATCCAAGTTCGATGCACGTTTCCCAAAGAACGGTAAGCGACTGAATGTCCCACGGGTTAATTTTTAACGCTTGCAAACCGCTTTCGATGGCTTTGGTGTAATCTTTGGCGGCAAAAGCTTTTTTAGCCGCCTTGCGCGGGGATCCAATCTTGAAAAAAGCCATCGGATCGCCCTTTTTGTTGTTGTTCCACTTTTTGCGAAGATTGTCCAGATAAGCCTGAACGTATGTCATGTTGCCCGGATCGTTAGCAACGCATTGAATCAACAGTTCGGAAGCGTAATCATACTTCTTTTGATTGGACTGGACTGTTGCGTGATCGAATAACTGCTCTAACCGACGACGTTTGACATCGGACATGGCAGTTGCTTTTTCGGTTTCGGGAGTTGCCTCAGCGGCGTTTTGAACTTCTTCTGATTGTTTATTTGTTTCCGACATGGCTTTGTATAAATGGAGGAGTTAGAAATGAGCCGTGAGAGATTTTTAAAAAAAACTGTCAATTCTCAACACATAACTCGCAACGATATATTTACTCCAAGGTACTTTATCTTTTCAATAAATCTATTATAATATAAAATCATATTTTTGTCGAGAACCCCCTATAGGAAAAAGGTTCTTTGTTTTTATGAGTTTTTTCGGAATTTTTTCTACTAAAACTTAAATTGAGCAATTTGTCTGATACGCGCGTTTTAATAACTCGTCCTGAAGGGCAGGCGGGAACGCTTAAAGACCTGTTGGAGAGCCGCGGCGCGACGGTTGAAATTCAGCCTGCGATAGCGATTTTACCCCCGGATTCGTGGGACGATGCGGACGAAGCGATTGAACGGCTGAACGAATATTTATACGTTGTTTTTTCCAGCGTCAACGGCGTAACGATGTTTCTGAACCGCTTGACCGCTTTGGGTCGCGGCGTTGACGAATTAAATCGTTGTACGGTTGCGGCAGTCGGTTCGACAACGGCAAAGGAATTAGAACAGCGCGGGGTTGACGTTAAACTTGTTCCGGAGGAATTTCGGGCGGAAAACCTTGCCAGCGCGATTTGCGACGATTTGTCCAGCCGAGGTCAAGCGCAGCGCGAAGCAGCCAAAGCGTTGCTGTTGCGTGCCAGCCGAGGGCGAGATATTCTTCAAAAACAGTTGGAAAGCGCCGGCGTAAAAACGACTCAAGTTATTGTGTATAAAAGTGAAGACGTTCTTTCTCCCAAGCCGGAAATTGCGGAAAAACTCAAGTCGGGAGCTATTGATTTTGTCGCTTTAACCAGTTCTGCAATTGCTCAATCGACCATAAATATGTTTGGCGATTTGCTGCGAAATACAAAAATCGTTTGTATCAGCCCCATTACCGCTCAAACGGTTGAAAAAAACGGGTTTTCCGTCGATGCAGTTGCCGAACCCTATACGATGGAAGGGCTGGTCGAGGCGATAATCAAGCAGTAGGAAAGAGCAGAGATTATAGCGCTACAGTCTCTTGCCTACTGCCAACGGCCTAAACTATTTATCCTGTTCTCGATAAGTCAACCAACCCAAGACGCCGATCGTTAATGAAGCCACAGCCATAACGATGTCAAAAACGATGTTGGCGCGAGAAAAGGGAATGGCGCAACTGAGGTCTAATACAAATACGATTAAAATTAACAGGCTTATTATAACGCCAGCTAAACAAAGATTTTTTGCCATGATGTTTATTGGTATAACGTAAGGAAAAAGTCTCATCTATTAGTTGCAAGCTGCGATGGGGCAAAAGTCGGCTTTTATAATCCCTCTTGCTTTCGCGAGTTCCAGCAAACTACAGTCTGCTGCCTTTGCCTGCTTGCACTAATAACCATTTTGACGGTGTTTTTTTCTACTCGTCCTTTTATAAATTTCTAAATATATTATAATAATATTTTTACGGAATTCCAGAGGGAAAGGCGAAATAAAAATAAAATTTGGAGAGAAAAATGACGCATCCGATAATAAAAGCGGTATATCCGGGTTCATTTGACCCAATTACCCTGGGGCATTTAGACATCATCAAGCGAGCGTCTCGCCTGTTCGATCGTTTAATTATAGGCATCGGCGACAATGCCGAGAAAACGTGTCTGTTTACTCCCGAAGAGCGCAAAGAGTTAATTCTCGAATCGACAGGCAAGATTACCAACGTGGAAATTAAGATTTTTCACGGTTTGGCGGTTGACTTTGTCCGCGATTGCGGCGCCAACATTATGATCCGGGGCGTCCGACCGATTACCGACATTCCCGCGGAATTAACCATGATGATGGCAAACCGACGTCTTTCCCCTGACGTGGAAACGCTGATGATGATTGCCGACGGCGAACTGGCGCACGTTTCCAGCTCGCTGATTAAACAAATTGCCCACTTGGCGCGAAATGAAGAATTAAAACGGTTCTTGCCGATGTGCGTCGTCAAAGCGGTGCGAGAGAAAATCCCTTTGCAGGGAGAGACTTTGTCGATAAAAGCCACAAAATGACGGCGGATATTGTCCTCGTTCCAAACTGACTTTCCTCGGTTTGTCTTTAGCGGACGGCGTAACTTATGCCCGCGGGGTTGATCTCGCGGTTTGCCGGATTTGTTCGTTTCGTTGTCGCTGTTCAATCCAACGTCCGCGCCCCCTTTTCAAAATTATAGTTTTTTATATATTATATTAAATAGACGATTTTTTTGTTTTCGTTTTTTGTCTAACCCTTTTTTTACACAGACATAGCCATGTTTGAATCCTTACAAAATAAACTCAGCGAAGCGTTTCGACACCTTTCTGGCAAAGCGGTTTTAACCGAATCCAACATGAAAGAAGGGTTGACGATGATTCAAAACGCCCTTCTTGAAGCGGACGCAGGATACGAAGCGGTTAAGGCGTTTATGTCTCGCGTTCAGGAAAAGGCGTTGGGCGAAAAGGTTCTCAAAAGTCTGCGACCGTCAGATCAGCTGGTGAAAATCGTTCACGAAGAACTTATCCAGTTTATGGGGCCGGTAGACAACGACCTCCATCTGAAACGTTCGGGCGTATCGGTAATTATGATGTGCGGTCTGCAGGGGTCAGGTAAAACGACAACGACCGGTAAACTGGCGCGCATGCTTAAAATTCGGGGTCGCAAACCGATGCTGGTTGCCGCTGACCTTCAGCGTCCCGCCGCTGTTCGACAGCTTCAGGTTTTGGGCGAACAGCTTGGCATTCCCGTCTATGCGGAAGAGGGAGAACAGAACCCGGTTAAAGTCTGTAACGACGCGGTTAAAGAAGCGGTGAAGTCCGAATGCGACGTACTCATCCTCGATACCGCCGGGCGTCTTCACATTGATGAAGCGCTCATGGACGAGTTGAAAAAGATTGAATCGCAGTGCAACCCGGATCAGGTTTATCTGGTCGTGGACGCCATGACCGGTCAAGACGCAGTCGTCAGCGCCAAGGCGTTTAACGACGCGTTGGCTCTCAACGGGGTTATTCTAACCAAGTTGGACGGCGACGCCCGCGGCGGCGCGGCGTTGTCGATGAGGCACATTTCCGGCGCGCCAATTAAGTTTATGGGCGTCGGAGAACAGATGGACGCTCTGGAAGAATTCCATCCGGATCGTATGGCAGGGCGAATTCTCGGCATGGGCGACATCCTCACGCTGGTCGAAACGGCTCAGCGCGAATTTGACCAGGAAGAACTTCGCAAGCAGGAAGAGCGCATGAAAAAGGGCGAGTTCACCTTCGACGACTTCCGCAGAATGATGAACCAAACCCGCCGACTCGGTCCGCTGGGCAAGATTTTGGGGATGATTCCCGGCATGGGCGCCATCAAACAGATGATGGATATGGACGTTGCAGAAAACGAGATGAAAAAGCTCGGCGGAATTATCGACTCCATGACAAAAAAAGAACGTTCCAATCCGGATCTTATCGATAACAGCCGCAAAAAGCGTATTGCTGCCGGCGCCGGCGTGGGTGTAAACGAAGTCAGCGAAATCTGCAAACAGTTTGGCGCGATGGCGTCTATTATGAAAAAGATGTCCGGCTTGGGCATGGGCGGCAAAATGCAGGCGATGCAGGAACTCACCCGGCAGATGACAACCAATCCCCAGGCGCGGCTGGCTAAACAAAAGGGAAGCACTGGAAAACGACTCACCCCGGCTGAACGCGCAAAGCAAAGAAAAGAACTCGAAAAAGAACTCAAGCGAAAGAGAAAAGCCGATAAATGATCAGGCTTCTTCGGTTCATACCTTGCCGGAAGAACCACAAATGAAAGATACATTCTGTTATGAAATTCCTCCATATAGGCGACGTTGTCGGTAAACCGGGTCGAACGATTTTGCAGCGCAGTCTGAAAGGATTGCGAGTAAAATACAATCTGGACTTTATTTCCGTCAATTCCGAGAATGCCGCGGCTGGCAGCGGATTGACTCCAGAGACGTATAAAGAAATCGTTGAGGCAGGCGCAGATGTTTTAACGATGGGGGATCATATTTATAAAAGAAAAGAAATAATCTCTGTTTTAGAGCAAAATTCCAACATCGTCAAACCCGCTAACTATCCCACCGAAGCGCCGGGGAAAACGTACGCTCTGGTTGACCTTCCGTTAGGACGTCGCGCGGCTGTTATCAGCCTTCAGGGGCGCGTCTTTATGAACCCGGTTGACTGCCCGTTTCATGCGGCTGACAAGATTCTGAAACAGCTGCCCTCAGACGTTAAAATCATTCTGGTTGATTTTCATGCGGAGGCGACAAGCGATAAACAGCTTATGGGGCGGTATCTTGACGGTCGTGTAACTGCGGTTTTGGGAACTCATACGCACGTTGCCACGGCTGACGAACAGATTCTCCCGGGAGGAACGGCGTTTCAGTGTGATGTCGGCATGACAGGACCGATGGAAAGCATTATCGGGCGAAAGATTGATTGCGTTCGAGAGGCGGTTTATACGTTTAAGCCTACTAAATATGAGGTTGCAGAAGCTAACGTTCAAATTCATGGTACTATTGTCGAATTTGATCATATTACCGGGAAGGCAACTGGAATTGAACGTTTGATGGTTACTCAAGACGATTTGCCAGAGCTTGAACGATTGACTGTGCTGCAGAGATATAAGTAAGGCAGTAGGCAGTAGGCAGTAGGCAGTAGGCAGTAGTTGCGAGAAAATGAAAGACGGTAATGAAGTTCGCGAAGCGAACGGAATTACGCATTCGCCGTTAGGCGAACGATGGGAAAACAAGAGATTTTAAAAATAAAAAAAAGAGGTCTCTTTAGAACGGATGCCGACTACTGCGACATCGAATCAGACCGTAGGGCAAAAACAGTCTGAAACAAAATACGTTCCTGAAACCTCTCTTTTTTTGATTCGTTTAGAACCATGAAAGTAAAAACTATCGACAGAGGGCAAAATGTGATAATTTCTGCCCTTAATATAGTGCAAAACCGGCGCCAAAGTTCAAAAAATTTTTTATGAAAATTGTAAACTCTTATAAAATAAGGGTTTAAGAAAAATAAAAAATTTTCGAGATTAAAAAATTGCCCTTTTTGCCTTGCCCAATCCTGCGGATGATGTACTATTTTCGCACATGTATCAAAATAATACACCTAACAAGTAGTAGAAAGTAATTTATTGAGGCGCTTGCGTCAATTCCGAATTCCGCATT
>JAZQDP010000377.1:0-9304 GCA_045546875.1 Thermoguttaceae bacterium
GAGAGAAAAAAGGAATGAAAGGCGTTTCGGAGTGCGGGAGCATAGCTCCCGCTTTCGTACTTGACGGCTTGCCGTCAAGAGATTACGGTTGCGGACTTCGTCCGCGATCCAGTATGTTTTTCGGCTGCGGCGGTGGGTGAGAGCGGGGTGGAGAGCGGCAGGGGACTGCCGCGAGCCGGTTGTTCGAGCGGGCTTTCCTGCGAAAGAGGTTATTTCTTGCTCTAACAAGTAGCCCGAGGCCGGGCTACATCCAAAGGGCGTTTTCGGCTTACACAATACGGTATTTTCCCCTTCGAACATCCATTAACCAATCGGCGAAAATCCGTCTAATCCGTAAAATCCGTGTGCGAGTTGACCTGCACATAACCATTGTGCAACTCGCAACTCGTTAATATCCCCAAATGCGAAGGTTTTTCATCTCGCCGTGGAATAGGTATTCCGGTCGCTGAGTATCCGAATACTGACCCAGATACAGGTCGCCGAACCAGCTTGTTGTCGGCTGGGAAACAGGCGCTTGCGCGACGGTCTGTCCGTTTTGCAGAACTTTCATCTGACCGTTTTCGACGATAAAGTCCATGTGAAGCCATTCGTTCAGCGGGACTTTTGTTGCAGAATCGCAGTCCGTTCCGGAAAGGTGGAATCGCCATTTCTCCTGAAACTTCTGAACGAACCAGCCGCTGCGCCGCCAGGTCCCGTATCCGATGGGAACCGGCATGACGCCCGATTGAGTAAACTTGATATCGACTGAAATTGCCAGGAATCCGTTACAGTTGAGGTCTTCTTCCGACGGTATGACCAGACAGCCTTTGTGTGACGCCAAGTCAACGGTTGGCATGTCGAGAAGGAGTCGGACGGTCTGCGGCTTTACCGGCGCTGGCTTCGGAACGTCAACAGACCCAACGTAAGCCGGCTCGGATTTCTTCGGCTGGAACATTGACAGCGGACAGCGGTTTTCTATAGATTTCCGTTCCGGGACGATTCCTTCGGTCAGGGCGGCTAAGTCGTTGATTGTATCGCCGGAAACGCGGCACGTGCCGCACGTCTGAGCCGGGTCGCAGACAAACCGAACCGCATAGAACCATTTCCCTTCCCCGGCTTTCGCGTCGATAAAGCGGTTCATTTCCGTTGTCCCGACAAGGGTTTCGTCCGACAGAGCAAATTCCGGTTTATCGCTGCGGTGAATTTCCGCAACCAGACCGATAACGCGTTTGTCGTTCGCCCAGGAAAGTTCCGGCTTACCAGACGCAGTCAGCGTCAGATTGATTTTCGGCATGACATCTGGCAGCGGCTGCGGAAGAATCTGTCTGGATCGCCCCGCGATTGCGCCGCCGTTAAGCTCGAATGCGCCGGGCATGTCGATTCGCGGCGCAGCATACGCCTGTCGAGCGGCTCGTTTGATAATCGCGAGAATCTGCCGATATACGGGATCGTCAGTCGATTGAATCGAAACAACCGGCTCGCCGGAGTTCGGGTCGCTTGCCGCGACGGGTTTCCATGTCTGTGACGGGAACCAGTCCAAAGGATGTACCGCGTGTTCATACCGTCCGCCGGACATGGTTCCCAGCCGACGGAACTGCTGGTCGAATTTCGCGTTTCGGCACGCGCCAATACCCAGCGGCGAGACGCCGCTCCCAGTCCGCGCTACCGTTCGAGAAGTATTGTCGCCGCTCCCGTTGGTCGCTTGCTTTAATTCCGAATTCCGCATTCCGAATTCCGAATTAACTGGCGCCATCGGGGCGCGAAGAACCCGGCTGTATTCCGGACGCTCAAGGTTAATCCAGTCGTTTTCAAACCGGACGATATTGCCTTTCGCGTCCGCGTGACATTCCTTGCAGCTGGAATTCTTCATAACGTCTCGAATCTGGTTTGCAGCCTGTTCCCACGAACGCAGAATCGGTCCGGACGTCGTGTAGTTCCACGTACCGTAATAAATGCCGTTGCTGTCAATCCAGGTAAAGAGCAGTTCGCGTTCTTCTTTGGTCAGGAAATCCTTATGCGTCGGGTCGTTGAGAACCCGTTCCGCCAGGGGAGCGTTTCCCGATCCGTGTTCGTACGGCTGGAAAATCCGGCAAGACCAGTACGCCGTGCCGTTCATGCAGCAAATCCCGGATATTAAATCGACATGGTATTGTTTTTCCCGGCGGGAAGTCAGGTTGTCGTAACTGATATTGAACAGCCGGGACGGGGCGGAAGACAAGTCCAGCCCGGCGGCGATGCCCTCGTCTCCGCCGTGACATCGGACGCATTTTCTGTCGAGAATCGGCTGAATCATGGACGGGTAGTCCAGATAGCCACTTCCCCAGGATTCGTCTTGCAGCTTTTGCGGGTTGTGTCCCGCCATTCTGGATTGCCCGGCGATTCCAACCGGCGGGCCGTATTCGTGACAGCCCGTGCAGCTTCTCGCCGTACCGGGCGCCGCCTGAATAAACGTTCTCATGGATCGGATAAGCCGATAGTTCTCGTCGAGAAGCTGGAAGTAAATCGCGCGTCCGGACGGGGCTTCAAAGCAGACGCTTCCGTCTTCGCAGACGGGAACGATGCCGTGATAGATTTTCGGACTCCACGCCAGTGCGGCGGAAATGGAAAACGTCTGATTCAGCCCGTTGCTGCCCGGCGACGCGCTGACGCGGGACGTCTCTTCTATAACGCGCAGCCATTTCACGTCTCCCCGTTTAACCCCCTTGAGGTTCTGGTAAACGTCTGTTACAAAGAAACTGCCGGTCGTCTTGCTCCGGTCGGTATTGTCAACCAGAACCGGCGGGACAGGGCGAGGGAGAATCGGAATTGGGTTGTGAAGGTCAATTGTCGCGTTGGATAAAAGCTCCGTCTTGTTACCCTTGTCGTCGATAAGCATGAGCGAATTGAACTTTCCGCCGTTGGTTGGATTGTTAATCTGCCCGGAATACAGAACCAGCGTTTTGTCCAGCGCCCACGGATCGCAGGACTGCCCGCGGTCGTAAGTGGGACGATCCGGGTATTCGAGATTGGTTATCGCCTTTTCGTCGTTCTTCCCGGAGACCGAGTTCTGAACGCCGGCGGAGATGTCGATAAACGCGATTGTACCGCGGGGCGGGGCGTTGTGCGGCGCGAACGTCCCGACAACCAAATAGGGCGAGCCGGGCACCGGTTTTGCCTGAAGAATCGCTTCCGGGAAAACCATGTTGTTGGCGAAGTACGCCGTTTCGTTTGTCCCGTCCGGATAGACAGACCACAGACTTTGAATCGTCAGCGCGTTTTTGTCGATGTACTCCCAGCGACCAAAAAGAATTCTGCCGTCCGGCAAAACCGCCGGATCGAATTCTGTTACATTGTTGACAGAAATCGTGTGAATGTCGGAACCGTCCGCGTTCATGACATGAAGAATCGCCACGCCGTTGTTGGCGCACGGCACAAGACCGCTGTATCTGGTGGACGTAAAGACGATTCTCCCGTCCGGCAGCCAGGCGGGGCGAACGTCGTGATGTCCGCCGCCGGAACCCTTGTACGGATTCCCTTCGGCGTCGAGGTTGGTCAGCTGCTTCAGCCCCGTACCGTCCAAATTGATTTTGTAAATAATCGAGTTCCCGTTGGGCGATCCCTTGTAACAAAACAGAATCGTCTTGCCGTTGTACGACAGAGCTGGGTCAAAGTAGATGCCGTTGCCCAGCGTCGGGTTGGTCGTCGGGTCGATAAGAGGTCGAATCCGATACTGCTCCGGCGGGTCAGCGGGGTTTTCGAGAATGTAAATCCCGCCCACGCCCGGATTCTTCACGCAGCGGCGCCACTGATAAAACGTGTCGTAAATGTGCAAACCCTGATAATTGTGCCGCGCCGTAAAGAGAATCGGAAACGTCAGCCGCGTCTTGGGCGAATTTGCCGCCGACTCCTGAGCCTGAACAAACGAACAGGTAAACGCCGCAAGCGTCAAAATAAACAACAGGAAAACTGAGAGGGATTTTTGTTTCATGACTGTATGGGAAGGAGTAGGGTTAAAATGCAAATCTCTGTTTAGTATAGATTATATCACGATGATATCTGAATTTGAATAGGGGAGAGGGAAAAAGACGAGGAATTTTTCGGAGGGCGGCGCCCGGGCAAATCTCACGCGGAGATGCGGAGCCGCGGAGGATGTTCGCGAAGTTTTAAAAATTTCTTTGCGATCTTTGCGTTCTTTGCGGCTTAAAATTTCTTCGACGGCTGACACAGCCGCGATCCAGCAGGTCGGACGGGCTTTCCATGTGGGAGCTAAATAGATCAAAAATTAACCTTTATTTAGCTCCCAGGCGCCAAATTGTCGGATGAACCTATTTGATTTTCCCACAGGGTCAAGCATTTCTCTGCTTGATAAATGAACGAACAACTATTATATTAAAAGGGAAGGTTCAACTTAAATTGATGTGCGGAATGCTTTACCCACAAAATCTGAAGGACCATAAAGGGACTTATTTCTCTTCCCGGAAATCAGGGAAACGATCGCCGGTGAACATCTGGGGGATCACTTTGGACAATCCCGCAGCGACCCGGAATGCAGCCAGATCATCGAAGGTGTTGCCAACGATCTGCACGCCGATCGGGACCCGCTTGGAACTGAGCGTTACCGGCATATCCACCACGGGATAGCGGTTGAGCAAATTCCAAATCGGGGTCAGAAGGATCTCATTGCTGTATATGGTTTGACCATTGATCATCGCGCCGTCGTCTTGAGTAGCCTGGAACGCTGCGGAAACGAACGGCGTCGCCAGCGTCGGCATGATCAGAGCAATACAGCCGTCTTCGAACACATTTTCCTGAACGTCCGCATGCATTTCGCCTCCCAGCGCGGTAGCTTTGATCAGTGCCGTGGGACTGTAGGCTTTGATGTTCTTGAAAAACGGTTTGACATTGCTGCAGAGCAAGTCTTGTTTATCTGCGGCTAGATCAATGAGTTCATACATTTCCGTGGACAGCAGACCATTGATGAAAATCGCCAGTTTGCCGCCCTGGACGGTCCAGTCGGAGTTGATGATTTTCACTTCCGCCCCGGCTTTTTTCAGCGCTTCCACCACTTTGTCCAGAGCCTGATTGACTTCTTTGTCACAGCCTCCGGGCAGCCATTGCGGGAAGTAGCACACGGCGACTTTGGCGCCTTTCAACGGCTGGTATTCCGTCGGATAGTCCAGCTTGGGACGGAGCGACGCGTGGTTCTTCGGGTGAGGTCCGGCAACGATGTCCTGCATCAGGACCAGATCGTCAAACGTGCGGGTCAGGGGTCCCAGCGTTTCATACGCAATTTCTGACGTGGGGACCCGCCCGAAGGGAGGTTTGAAGCCGTAGACGCCGTTCATGCTGGAAGGGATCCGAATGGACCCGCCCATGTCGGACCCTGTGGCGATCGTGCAGAATCCGGCAGCCAGAGCCGCGCCGCTTCCGCCGGAGGAACCGCCCACGCCATAGGCAAGGTTCCACGGATTTCTGGTAACGCCGTACAGACGGCTCCAGGTCATGCAGCTGACATAAAGTTCGGGAACGGTCGTGGAGAAGACGAGGATCGCGCCCTCGTTTTTCAGACGTTCGATCAGGGGACAGTCGTCGTCGCAGGGCGGTACATTTTTAAGAACCAGTGAGCCCATATCGACCCGCCATCCGACCACGCTGTTTTCGTTCTTGACTCCCACCGTTACGCCTTCCAGACGACGGGCAGTGCCGTTGCGGTAGCGTTCCGTCGCAGCTTTCGCAGCCTTGCGAGCTTCGGCAAAACGGTCAAAGCAAATGGCATTGATCTTACCGGCATTGAAGGTCTTTAACTCATTTTCCAGATCCCGGAGTTCGGTGTTGTAAACTCCGTTGTACTGGTTTACTTGCGCGATCTGGGCTTCCAGTACATCAGACGGCGTGATGACTCCCGCCTTGAACAGCGCTATCTGCGCTGTCGCCGGCATGTACGCCAGTTCCTTCTGAGTGAATTTCGGCTGATCGGCTGAAACGATCATCGGCTCAGCGGCGGAAACGATCACCGCGGACAGCATGATCAACGCCATCCAAATTGTTTTTCTCATGTTCATTCTCCTAAAGTAAAGTTAAGGTTTTGGTTCTTTAGGGATTTTTGTGGGTAAAGCATTCCGCACATCAATCTAAGTTGAACCTTTCCGTTTAATATAATAGTTGTTCGTTCATTGTCGGGTTGGTTGTCGGGTTGATAAGAGGTCGAATCCGATACTGCTCCGGCGGATCAGTGGGGTTTTCGAGAATGTAAATCCCGTCCACGCCCGGATTCTTCACGCCGCGGCGTCGCTGATAAAACGTGTTGTAAATGTGCAAGCCCTGATAGTTGTGCCGCGCCGTAAAGAGAATCGGAAACGTCAGCCGCGCCTTGGGCGAATCCACCGCTGCTGACTCCTGCGCCTGAACAAATGAACAGACAAGCGCCGCAAGCGTCAAAACAAACAAATGGAATACGGGAACCGTTTTGTATTTCATGGCTCTATGGGGAAAGTGAAAATAAATATATTGCTTTACAAGGCGAGAAAGGGTCTCTCTCTATTTGAGATTATAGCGTAATCAAAATCATTTGAGAACAGGGGGGGGAAGAATAATTTGGAATTCGTAATGCGGAATTCGTAATTACGCAAGCGCAACACATAGACTACCGCTTGCGTTGAGAAATGTAACGCCTTTAGGCGCCGCCTTATCCAATGACATACAGAAAGACTGCATCGCAACTAACAACCTTTCAGGATCGGGAGCAAAGCTCGCACCTATTTTATAGTTCAACCGGTAACTGCGTACATAACAACTTTTGAGCAAATCAGTCCGTTCACGGATTTTGGCGAGCAGGGAGCGTAAGCACCTGGAAAAATAAGGGTGCGTAGCCGCACGGGCAGACAGGATAAGATTTTGCGAAAATATTGTTTCGGCGCTAACGTCATCCAATCAGGAACCGACCTTGTCGGCGCCGATTGATTAATTGAAATTCAATCTTCGTTTGCACATCCGTGGATAATCAAACACAAAAAACACGAAATATGCGAAATTTACGAAAAACGAAAGTCCCTTAAATAACCCTTTCGTTTGTTTCGTTCTTTTCGAGTATTTCGTGTTTAAAAATACTATTGGGCGAGCAAAACGCCTGCTTTTTAGTTCACAGGCGCCAACTGCCAGACAAACAATTTTTATTTTACTGTAACGCGCGGGTCAACAACGCTATAAAGCATATCCGCAATAAGCTGCCCAAGCAAGGTTAAAATTGAAAACATCAAAACCAATCCCATAATCAGGAAGTGATCTCGCCACGTAATTGCTTCAAGGAACAACTGACCGATTCCTGGCCAGCGGAAAATGTTTTCCAGAATAACCGAACCGCCAACCAAACCCGGCAGCGACATACCCAGCAAAGTAACAAACGGAATGAGCGTATTTCTAAACGCATGATGAAGCGTTACGTTTCGAGGGCTGACGCCTTTGGCGCGCGCGGTGCGAATATAATCCTGTCGAACCACTTCTTCCATATTCGACTTGATAAATCGGCTAAGGTACGCCAAAGATCCGTACGAATAGCACAGCGTCGGTAAAAGCATGTGTTTGAAACTGTCGCCTATTTTTCCCAAAAAGGTAAAACTATCGTAATTGTCGCTATGAAGACCAGGTTCCAGCTTGAGCCAATCCCAGGGCATATACTGATAGAAAACCAGCAGCAACAGCAAAGCCGCTACAAACGACGGGAACGAGTACAATCCGTACAGAAACAGGCTCAAAACGCGTTCTCGAGTTTGTCCGCGATGAACGGACGAGTACAAGCCAATCGGAATGGAAAGCATGTACGTTATAAGCAATGATGTTACAGACAGTTGCACGGTCGCTCCCAATCGATTCCAAATAGATTGGGAAACAGGCGTTTTTTCTCTGGAAGACATTCCCAAGTCCATTGGTTTGACTCGAATAATAGACCAACGAATAAAGGGAGCCTTCTCTTGAACCTGCAATGCGATAGGAGATAATCGACCAGCCCAAATAAAGTAGCCGACGTACCACGGTTTATCGAGCGCGAAATACTTTTCGCGTTCTTTACGATCGGCTTCCGACATACTGCGGTTAGGGTCAAAACCTTCTTCCAGCATTACAGGAGAACCCGGCATGGCGCGAACCAGACCGTAAACGATAAACGTAATGAAAAACAGCGTAATACACGCCAGTACAAGTCGCTTTAAAAAGTATTGAAACATGGTTTGTATAGCTGCTAGCTTATAGTCGCTAGCTTTTCTTAATAGCTTCCAACTTTAAACTTAAACGCCGAGAACTTCAAACTACCAAGCTAATAGCTAGAAGCTTCTTTTGGAACCCAAATATTGCCTTCGATAATGCCGCGGGGATAAAATCCGTATCCTCGAATACGTTTACTAACGGCATAAAACGCGTTGCGGCAGTATAAAAATGTGTACGGTTGTTCTTCATAAATAATATTGTGAATTCTGCCGTAAATTTCCATTCGTTTGGCGCGATCGGTTTCTCGTTTGCCCTTGTAGAACAATTCGTCTACTTCGGCATTGGAAAAGTAGCCATAATTTCTGTCCTTGCCGGTCTTCCAGATGTTTTCGGATGTGTCCGGGTCGGTTCCAGCTCCCCAACCGCCCAAAAAGGCTTCGAATTCGTGACTTTGCGTTTTCTGCATTAACGTCGTAAATTCAACCGGACGGACGTTACACGCCACGCCGATGGATTTAAGGCACTGCATCATCAACTCGCAAATCTGAAGCGCGATTGGCGAGGAGTTATTGCAATAAAGCGTGAACTCAAATGGCAAATAGTATTGCGGCAATTCCATTTTTTGACCATTGGTTAAAACGATATGGTCAGCATTAAGAACGATTGTATCGTTATCTTTTTTGACCTCCGTCTTGGCGCCGTCTGTGGTAAGAATAAATGTTTTGTCGTCTTCGATAACGTATCGAGTTCCGTCTTTGGCAACGATTTCTTTTCCTTTTTTACCGCCAAAGAACGACCACGGACTACTTAAAGGAACCCTCTTTCCGCCTTTGACAAAAAAGATTTCATTGTTATGAATCATTGCCCCGGCAGTAACGTGTTTATCCAGCAAACCATCTCCATCGTGATCTTCCCAGCCAGCTTCTTTGAGCAGTTGAATTGATTTAACGAGGTCTTGATGATATGGTGGTTTAGCATCTTTTGGATACGCCGGATTAAGCG
Organism: Thermoguttaceae bacterium; assembly: GCA_045546875.1. Taxonomy (GTDB): domain Bacteria; phylum Planctomycetota; class Planctomycetia; order Pirellulales; family Thermoguttaceae; genus RUG11551. The sequence continues at coordinate 9,160 of JAZQDP010000377.1, forward strand.
GATGATAAATTCCGCACGACGGTTCCGCCAGATTAAACAGGATGACGTCAAACATCTCTTGGTAATTGAAGGCGTAGGACATCGCTTTGCGAACTCGTTTATCTTCAAAAAACTGGGTTTTCATATTCCAGCAAAAATGAAACGA
>JAZQDP010000378.1:0-6541 GCA_045546875.1 Thermoguttaceae bacterium
GTACAACTGGGCGACTGTCCCCCAAACCCTCTACGACGGTCCGTTAGACAACAGCGTTTCTCTGTCGGAATTGAAACAAGCGGCAGAAGAATTGCAATCTCACGCGGCTGAAGTTGACCCGGCTGACCTCAAAGCGCTGGCTCCGCTCAAACCGTTCAAATGGAGTCCCGATATAGAACCACAGATGGTTCAATGCGCCGAGAAATTCCGTCCTGCCGTCGAAGCCGTCAACAAGGTTTACGCTCAGGCAGAAGACGTCTTGGCGTTACCCGACATTTCAGACGCGTCGGTTCGAATTTCCCTGGCGTCAAAAATCCTGGACTTCCTTCAAACGTCCACCCCGCTGCCGGCAAACCTCCTTTCAGAGGCGTTTGGAAAGTTTATGCCGTTGGTTGACATGTTTGTTGAACAAGCCCAAAAGTATGCCGACGCGCTAAACGCTCTAAAGCTGTTTGACGTCAATCGCGTTTTCAACATTCGCCTTGCCGAACTGCGAAATCACATCAATTACGTCAAAAAATCGTTCTTCCTGTTCCGATTTATCAAGAAGAAGAACGTCGTCAAAGAATACGCTCATCTGGTTCCACCGTCAAACGGCAAACTGACGTTTGACATGTTGGATGCCGCGGTTGACCAGATTGCCGCCTTGCAGGAATCCTGGCAAGCTCTTTCCGCCCACGGCGACGAAATCCTCAACGCGGTCGGCGACTGGAAAGGCGATTCCGTCGATTTACCTCAGTTGCTAACCTCGGTTCAGCGTGGCAAAGTCCTCAGAGAAATCCTGTCCATAAAACAGCTTTCCGCCGAGGACAGAAAGCGCCTGTTTGAGTTCGTGTGCGCTCAAACTTCCAATCCGACAACGAATTTCGCAACGTTAAATTCTGAATTTCAAACGGCAATTCGAGAATACAGGCTGGCGCAGGAAACGTTCAACGCTTCCGTTCCGGTCAGAGCGATGACGCCGTTAGAAGCGCAGGATTTAATTAACGCCTTGCCAACCGCAGGCAGATCGTTACGTCAATTTTCGTTTTGGGCAGCTGTTCGATCAGACGTTGAACCGCTGCATTTATCGCCCTTGGCGCAAGCGATTGAACGGGGAGAAATAGACTTCTCCAGGCAATCGGCGGCAGAGGCGTTAGAGGCGTCCTGGCGCTGGCGGCTGATTCAACAAGAGCTTCTTGCCAACGACGCTCTGAGCCGATTTGACGCCGTTACTCAGGAAAGGACGATTAACCGATTCTGTTCCCTAGACGACCAGTTTTCCAAACTCTCAGTCCGGAAGATTGTTTCAGCCCTGTCGGCAGAAGCAACCAAAGCGGTTGCAGACAGCGCCGTTCGAGGCTCAACGCTCAAGGAAGAGGGCGATTTATTACGCCGCGAAATCAGTAAAAAGACCCGATTTTTGCCAATTCGAACTCTGTTGGAACGCGCGCCCAATTTAACCAGACGGCTCAAACCCTGTTTTCTCATGTCGCCTCTGTCCGTTGCTCAATACCTGCCGACAAACGACGCCGGGTTTGACCTGGTCGTGTTCGACGAAGCGTCGCAAATTCCCACTTGGGACGCGGTCGGCGTCATCGCCCGGGCGAAAAACGCCATTGTCGTCGGAGACCCAAAACAGCTGCCGCCAACGGCATTTTTCCAGCGTCAGGACGCGGCGACCGACGAACTGATCGACCAGCAGGAAGACGACGTCGAAGACCTCGAAAGCATTCTCGACGAATGTATCGCTATCGGAATGGACAATATGAAGCTCAAGACCCATTACCGAAGCAAAAACGAGTCCCTTATCGCCTTTAGCAACCACTATTACTATCAGGACGAGCTGGACACGTTCCCGGCGCCGGACAGGAATTCGGAATGCGGAATTACGCAAGGCGGCACGCAGACGTCTGCCAGATTCAATGGCGTTCATTTTGAATTTGTCCCCAACGGGGTTTACGATAAGAGCAAAACGCGCACGAACAAAGTCGAGGCGCAACGGGTTGTCGAACTGGTTTTAGAACGGTTGAACAATCCGAAAACTGCGTCCCGATCAATGGGCGTTGTCGCATTTTCCGCACAGCAAAAAGACCTTATCGAAACCCTTCTCGACCAGGCGTCCAACGACAATCCGGCGCTGGCGAATGCGATGTCAGACGCTACGCCGGATCCGTTGTTTGTTAAGAACCTGGAAAACGTCCAGGGAGACGAGAGGGACTGCATTCTGTTCAGCATCGGTTACGCGCCAGACGCCAGCGGTTCTTTTGCTATGAACTTTGGTCCGCTCAACAAGAGCGGCGGGCAGCGGCGTCTAAACGTGGCTGTTACCCGAGCCAAAGAGGAGATTATTGTCGTCTCCTCCATTCACGCGTCACAGATTGACCTTTCTCGCACCAGCGCCGTCGGCGCCGCCCATTTGAAATCCTATCTGGAATACGCTCAGTCCGGAAGCCCCGTTTGGTCTGAAAACGCCGGAACCAACAACGAATCTTCCGCCGAGAAAAACAGGTTCGTCCAGTGCGTCGCACAATTCCTGCGCGAAAACGGTTACCAGGTCGATTGCGGCATCGGTTTTTCCGATTATAAAATCGACCTCGCCGTCGTTGACCCGAAAAACCCCAACCGGTACTTTATGGCTATCGAATGTGACGGCGCAGTTTATAAAAACGCGAAAATCGCCCGAGACCGGGAAAAATCCCGCCCCTCCATGCTCGAAGGTCTCGGCTGGAAACACTGCCGAATCTGGGCGACAGAATGGTTTACCGACCCCGAAAAGTCAAAAGAAGATTTACTCAAACGTCTTAAAAACGATAAAAAATAGACGGCGGGAAAAATGATTGAACGGCGTAACGCAGTCCGCGAAAGGAACGGAATTATGCGTTTCGCCGTCAAGTGAACGATTTGAAGTGCGACGGCTTGCCGTCGCTTTTCTATTTATTGGACTTACGTGCGGCGATCCAGTGAGGTTTTCTGTATCGGCGCAGGGCGCGTACGAGGCGAAGCGGATATCGGGCGGGTAATTCCGAGTTCCGAATTGTTTGGCGGCAGCGGATTATTCCAGCCCGTAGATTCCGACGGGTCGAACGCCGCCCATGGATTTGCTTAGCGATCCGCGCGGGATGAACCGCGGTTCTATTGTCAAAGAGAATCCATAATCGTCTCGCGTTGCGTCAACGTAAAATCCTGTTCGGACGATGAGCGATTCGCCAACTCGGGTTATGGCAAAGTTCTGCCCGATGTTCCCCTGCCCGGCGATGTCGAACTCGCTGCCAAACGAGAAATGCCATTTTTCGTTGAGCCAGTATTTTCCGTTGATGTAAAAGACTGTGTTTCGCACGGGGGACGAAAGCCAGTAAATTCCGGCGTTGAGTTCTCCTCGTCCGGGTTTTGTCAGTTTGCCGCCAATGCTGACGGAATGGATTCCGTCGTCGAAGAAGTCCCACAGTCCGGACGACGTAACGGCAAACCGGTCGCCCAGCTGCCAGTTAAAATCGTAGTTGAGCAACCCGACGCCTTTGCCGAAGTTGTCTCTGGATGAGTTCGGGAACAGCGTAACGCCGGCGTCAAACGTAATCCAGTCAACGATGTGAGGCGAATCCATCGGACCTCGTTTGGTTTGCCAGCGCTGGTTCACGTTAAATCGCAATATGTGCAAATCGTCCAGGATTTCTGTACCGGGCGAGGTAACGTGGTTTCCCAATCCGCTTCTCAGCGCGTAGGTTCGTTCATCCAGCCGCCACGGAACCGGTCCGCCAAAGACGGTTTCCCGGAACATGTGCCGGTACTGAATTATCGACTGCTCGTCCAGCAGGTCGTACATTGGCATTTCCGCCATCCTTCTGGACGACGAGCCAAGGTACCATTCCGCTTCAAAGGTCGCTTTGTGAACCAGCCCGTTGACGTCAAACAAACTGCTTCTAAAACAGGGGAACGCTTTCCAGATGGGAACGGCGGCGCGAACGCCGACTTGTCCGTAAAACCGGTCAACTGACTTCGTTTCGCTTGCGCCCCACCATCCGGCTTCGCCCATTACGTACGGAACCACCTTGACAGCGCCAAGCTGAACCGGTAAATCCAGTTCATGACGCGTGGTAAACCGCCCTCCGGAATTGCCAACCTCCCAACTGAGATAATCAAAGTATTTTTGGTTTTCCGGCGCTTCCGGGTACGCCCCCGGGCTGAGATTATAATACCCCGCCGACGACGCCGAGAACCACGTCAGCGTATCGCCCAGCAGGCTCTCGCCTAACCAATATATGTCCAGTCTGGGCAATTGCTGGGATTCCGTGTAAAAGCCGTTGACCTTCCCCTGAATTCCAATATCCCATGAGAAATTCCCCAGCTCCTGACGAAGCTCAATTCTCGTCGTCGGCGTCTTTTGAATGTACCAGTCGTCGCGATAATATTCCTCCATAAAGCTGCGATCGGAAATCAGCCCGACCTCGCCCGTGAGCTGCAACCCGTTGCCAAACGTATGAACAACGTTTCCAAAGAGCTTATATCGGTATCGGGTTTCCGGTTCGACGCTTCTTCGCCCTTCGCCCAGGTTGTCTTTCCCCCAATCGTAAATGCCCCAAAAATCGATATTGCCTTTAATTGGACCGGAAAACAGCCCCCGCTCCAAGTTGCTGTCAAAGGTAAAATCGGCGCCGTGCCCGATGCCGCGGTTGGAAAACGGGTCGATGTGCAGCGTCAAATCCGTTCCCTCCGGCGGATTGGCGACGTTAAACAATTCGTATGCGTTCCAGCCGGTAAACAACTGGAATCCGTACGTACTGTCCGAGCCAACGCGCAAAGACGACAGGTACGGCGTCGGACGCTGTAACTTTGTTCTCACGTTTGGCCAGCGGAAAACAGCCGTATCGCCAAAATATACCGAGCCGTTTCTGCCGTTAATGTACTGAATATGCTCGGAAGCGGGAATGTCGTTTTCATCGACTTCCAAATTGCCGAAATCGTCTCGCTTTGGGATAACGTAGTCGTCAATGTCAACCTCGTCCATTTGAATTCTGTACGAAGGTTTGCCCATTAAACTGGATGTAATGTACGCGTTTTTCGCATAAAACTCATGTTTGCTCTTTTGATGAACCGTTTCAGCGTTAATCCTCAACAAACCATCGTATTCTTCAGCCGGGGTAACAATTTCGGTATTGAGAATTGTCCCGCGGTTATTTTTCAGGTCGTAAAACATTCTGTTGGCGTAAACCGTGCGGTCTCCCTGATGAAAGATGATGTTTCCTTCCATGTACAGTTCAATCGGGAGATCGGAAGAGTGCGTTCTGGCGCCGGTTAAGTCTGGAGTTATCGGTCCGTACGTCCAGACAACGAGTTTATCGGTCGATATGTTAAAAGTTCCGAATTCGTCCATGCCTTCAACGCGAACGGAAACGCCGCCCGTAACGCACGCAATTGACTGATTCGTTTCAGGATAGCGCTTCCACGAGATGTTGGTTAAAGAGTCGTTTCGCGGAGAAACTGTTATTCGTCGTTGCCCAGACCCAAACGGAATTTTCTGTTCGTTGTCATTCCATTGATCTACAGCAGACCCGATTTCATATTGGGTTCCCGGCTCGATAATCGAATTGGCGCTTTGCCCGATGGCTCCGCTGACCGGGGCGCGAAGCATTTTACGATCTGAAAGAGTTGAGTTTATGCGGGTCGCGCCGGCGGTTTCGGCGCCGCTTGCCAGCTCTCGACATCGCTGTGCGCGCCAAAACAATTCCGGCATCTGCCCAGGCGTACTGCGTTGAATGTTGGTCGTTATTTGAGGCTTGTTTACCAAAACAAACTCGCCAAGCCAGACATAATCGTTCGGATTGGTCGAATGAACCGCGCCGTCTGCGCTTTGATTGATAAATCCGTGGTTAAGCGAACTGACCGTTCGAACTTGACCCTCCATGTACACCGTCAAACGATATGTTCCATAAACCGAACCGGATACCGGGCGTTTATCGTGCTCTAACCAAAGCGTCATTTCTGCCGATTCTGCCGACAGACGTCCATTTTGGAGAAGTTGACAGTTGTTTTTAATAATCCAGACTTCTGCATTTTTTTGGGTGTAAGAAAATGACACTTCTCCCTGAACTGCAATGTTTTTCAGTTCCGAGAATTGCGCTATTTGACCGCTGACGCCATTTGAAACAAGAAGCAGAAAACCGCAAATCGTCAATAATTTGAAGATGTTTCCATACGCAAACATACGAGCGGCAAACCGAGTCGCCGTCGCCCAAAATCTATCGTTAGCGTTAGGAATTTTCAACATTGTTAGTATATCATTAACCCAACCAAATCTTTTTGGTTAATCCAAAACCAATTTCTGCGCATATCTTGGTTGATATATAGTTAGGGGAGTATAGAGATTCTTGAGAAAAAAATCAAGAGAGAAATTTTGAGCTATTAGATGCTAGCCACTAGCTTTATAAACCTGATTCGTGCGTTATCGCAAGAAATATGGATAACCAAGCTAGCTGCTAGAAGCTAGCAGCTAGAGCCTTCTTTCGCGATTCTATCTGTTTTACCTATTTTACAACTCGCAATTATTTACTAGCGCTACATTGCT
>JAZQDP010000379.1:0-2813 GCA_045546875.1 Thermoguttaceae bacterium
GTTCAACGATGTCAACAGGCGGGAGTCAGCGTCAAAATGATTACCGGCGATGCCAAGCCAACAGCCATTGCTATCGCTAAACAATGCGGCATATTGTCAACCGATTACATTGAAAATACGTCGCAGGGCGAACTGGTTTTAACCTCTCAGGAATTGGCGGAGGTAACCGACGAACAACTTCCTGATGTGGCAAAGCGATTAAAAGTCCTGGCGCGATCTACTCCGATGGATAAATTACATTTGGTAAAAGCGTTGCATTATCAGGGTGACGTGGTTGCCATGACCGGCGACGGCACAAACGACGCTCCCGCTCTGAAATTCGCCGACGTCGGTCTTTCAATGGGCATCTCCGGGACTGAAGTTGCAAAAGAAGCGTCTGACATTGTTTTGCTCGACGATAATTTCAAAAGCATTGTTACCGGCATCTGGTGGGGACGAACGCTCTATCAAAATATCCAGCGTTTTCTGCAATTCCAGCTTTCCGTCAACTTCGTTGCGCTTACATGCGCTTTGATCGGTCCGCTTGTTGGAATTTCGCTTCCGCTAACTGTTACGCAGTTGTTATGGATTAATATCATTATGGACACGTTTGCCGCAATTGCTTATAGTTCAGACCCGCCGCGTGAATTCTCTATGCACAGAAAACCTGTCTCGCGTCAGGCGCATATAATTATGCCTTCAATGTGGTTCTCAATTATCCTCAACAGCGCGTTTCAGGTTGTTATGCTTGGTTGTGTCCTGTATTTCGGTTTATTCCTCGAACCGGGCGAACAGAAATTTGAGTTTGGCTGCGATTTAACAGATTCGAAGGTTGTTGCTGCCAATATTAAAGCTCTGACTGTTTTCTTTACGACGTTTGTCATGTTCCAGTTCTGGCATAAGTTCAACTGCCGCGCCTTGTTCCATAATGAAAGCCCCTTTACGATGCTGTTGAAAAATCGCCTCTTTTTAGGAGTAATTGCCCTGATTACCGCTACGCAAATAATTATGGTGCAATGCAGCGACTATTATTCTATCGGGCAAATCTTCAGAACGACCACGCTGTCGTTATCGCAGTGGCTAAAAATCTCTGCGTTTACCGCAACGATTCTCCCTGTCGCCTGGCTTGTCCATCAGATGGCATTTTTGTTTGGCGCTGAAAAATAGCGTGGAAAGAGCTGTCGTATGTGAATGACTTCAAATATCGGTTGACAGCGAATAATCCTGTCAACCGATTGTTATTTTGCTGTTCAACTACATCTCATTCATTCTTGTGTAATAATGTAATAAAAGAAGATTGGTTGTGCGGAATCGTCGATCTGATATAATCCGGATTTGAGTGATACAGAGCTGGTAGTTGCTATGGGTTGTGCGGAATCGTCGATCTGATATAATAACCTTTTTTTACAAAGAGGGTGCGTTCAAATTTGGGTTGCGAAAATAGATAAAATTGAGTATACTTGGGAAGATTTTTTACTTTACTCAAGAAAGGAACCCCTTGCCATGACCAATAACTCTATTGATAATTTGACTCCCGCAGAATTGAATATCATCAAGCAAACTTTGGAGATTTATCGACAGACTCTTCAGGCGTCCAGCGCAGCTCCACGAGGCGAAAAGCTGAATTGTATTGAAGATTGTCTTTTGCAAAACGGCAGAGAGCTTTTAGCAAAGATGGCTCAGGAAGCGATCAACGAAGAAACGACCAAAGCGGAGAACGATGAGGAGAATAGGAAATGTCCGCATTGTCATCAGAAGATGCGACATCGCGGATCTAAAAAAAAACGTTAATTTCCGCTCTTGGCGACATTCGGTTCAAGCGTAATACGTATGAATGCGCTCACTGTCATTGTCGCGTATTCATTGCAGACGAGGCTGTTATTGGCAATATCTCTAAACTAACCAAAGGAGCCAGGAAACTTATTACGCTTGCTGGAGCGTCTTGGGGCTTTAGAAACGCAGCTGACAAGCTTAAGATATTCACAGGGCTGAATATTTCTTTTAATACTCTCAGAAAGTACACGTATCGTGAAGCGAAGAATTTCAAAAAGATGCTGACCACCAGATCTAAAGCTCAAGAGAAATTTATCAAAGCGTCTGGGGTAACAGAATTGATGACAGACGGAACCATGGTCAATACAACCAATGGTTGGAAGGAAATTCGTTTGATTCAGGCGTCTAAACGTCAATTAGGGGATTATGCTAATGCAGACACATTTTCTACGCGTCATTTGCCCAAACCGATGGTAGTATACTGTATAGGATATTTAGAAAACGCTAAACGTTTTGCCTCTCGTTGGCCAGGTTTTGCCAAGATATTGCATATTCATAATTTTTCAGAATTGCATTTTATATCGGACGGGGCAGGCTGGATATGGAACGCTTGTCAGAAACACTTTCCGAATTGTCAAGGTTGTTTGGATTATTATCATGGCTGCGAACATATATCTCAATGCGCCGAAGAACTTTTTAAGGACAAGGTTCAGAAACAGGAATTTTATGAATCTTGTCGAATGGCGATGTTACGGGAAGGTTGGGACGGTATAAAGGAAGTGATTGATCAGTATCGTCAACAAATCTCAATATATAAATGGAAAAACTATCTGTCCAAGCTTCATAATTACTTTGAAAAGCGTCAAAATGAATTGACGTACCGAAGTCGTTTAGCCAATGGTTACGCAATAGGCAGCGGAGAAATTGAAGGGGCTTGCAAACAGGTTGTAGGACGTCGCTTGAAACAAACCGGAGCCAGATGGAAGATTGAAAATTTAAACAGAATGTTAAGCATCGTCTGCGCCGTTCACAACGACGCTTGGGATTTATACTGGTCAAAC
>JAZQDP010000380.1:0-3678 GCA_045546875.1 Thermoguttaceae bacterium
GGAACCGGCAAATTGACGTTGACAAGCCCCGGTCCGGAGACCTTTGTAACAGAACATCGCAGATGCTGCATGGAATTTTCGGGAGCAATCCACGCCCCGCCCGCGCCGCACCAGCCGGGACCGGCGGGAATCGTCAGTTCAATTCCCTGCTTTTCCGCTTCTGCCGCGGCAAAACGCCAGTAGTCCAGCCATTCCGACGACATGTAGTCCACCTTCCCTTTCGGAGCGCCTAACGCCACTTCCAGCGGAATCGCTCTGGCAAGCCCTGCCTGTTTCATCGCCGCCAAGTCTGCCGCCATGCCCTCTTTGGAAAGATTGGCGTCCATGAAGAACCAATATACGCCCGGTTTCGCAGACTGCGGGGGAGAAAGGAAATCGTCTAATACGGTCTTTGACGGTATAAAACGTTCTGCCGCTTGAAGTAAACTTGGGATAAAGGATGAAGCAAGGCTCGGAACACTTGCTAATACGGATTTTAAAAAGGTTCGACGGGTGGCGTTCATAAAAGAAATTAGGTAAATGGTTAGTGGATGGGCGTAAGTATTAGGCAGCAGGGATTTTAAACTACAGCGCCTTGTCTTCTTTTGCAACTATTATTTTTGACTCATCATTATCCTTTAGTCCCAAGCGAATCATCTGCCATGAGTTCCAGGAGTTATGGCATAGAATATAGAGCAGCGGAACGATGGTTGTTAAGGGGTCGCAAAATTTCAGCGCCAGGGCGACGGGAATGGCAATATTCTTTTGCCCCAGCGTTTGCGACGATTCGCGGGGATATTGTTTTGAAAGGAAATGCCCCAAGCCAAAGTTGGTTATGCAAACGGCAAGCGCAATTAAAAAACAAATCGGTACAAACCAGCGCTGATTGGCGTCCAGCGTGTTCCAAATCGTATATGAAGCGTTGGAAAGCATGATGGTAATACAGCAGACCCAAAGCAGAAAAGAGATCATTCTGTACGCTTTGGGAAACTTGTGCTGCATGGACGGACAAATCGCTCGAACGATAAGCGACAATCCAGCCGGAATAAAAACAAGAAGACTTACGTCTTTTGCGATGGGATAGAATAGATCCCAAAAGCTTTTATCGGCTGTAGAAGGGAGAATGCAGGGCAAAAGAAAAGGTATTGCGAAGGCAATAGTAAAAGTCGTCATAACAAACGACGTAACGCCATATTCAATATTTTGCCGTAAAAAACTGATTACAGACGGGGCGGCGGAACCTGTTGGGGCGATTCCTGCCAAAAAAGCTCCGATGGCTAAAATCGGTTGATCAAGTTGTGAGAGAATATAATAAAACGTCAGTGGAATGGCAAGGTTTGCGGCAACGATAGCAAAGTTGCTGACGCGAACGCGAAGCTGACTCCAGTTGAGTTGTAAAAAGACCAAAAACAACATGCCCATGACAGTATAGCGGACAATGTATTGATAGACGTGCAACCATGGACAGGATAACCCGACAACAAAAGCGCACATCAGCGAGGCGGGAGCAAATAATAGGCGAAGTAACTTCATACCAGGCAATACCTAGGGCAGGGGAGGAAAGGAAAAAACGCATTTTTCCTGATTGTTTTTTCTGTATATTATAACAAGGATTAATATAATCGCAAGGACGCCCCAAGAAATGGCGTTTAGGGAGTTAGTAAATATACCAAGCGGCAAAGAAATGAAAAATTGACCCGCCCAAGACAAACAGATGCCAAACGGGGTGCGACCACGCACAGTTCTTTTTTAAGTAGAAAAAGCAACCGGCGGTGTAAGAAACTCCACCGCAAACTAAAAAATGAATAACCGTAGTAGGAGCGGCGTCCAGTAGCGGTTTGAGCGCAAAAATAATTAACCAACCCATGAGTAAATAAAGGGTCATGGAAATGTATTTAGAATGGTTGCCTAATCCGGCGTAAATGAAAATGCCGGTTAATGCCAGCGCCCAGTTAACGCCGAAAATCGTCCACCCAATCCAGTTTGGCAGCAGCGTTAATGCAAATGCCGTGTACGAGCCAGAAATGAGAAGGTAAATGGCGCAATGGTCTAAAACCTTAAACGTTGCTTTGAGCTTTTCAGAGCGGATTGAGTGATAAATTGCTGAAATAGTATAGAGAATAAACATACTGGCGCCAAAAACGGCAAACCCGGTTGTGGCGGCGACAAGACATTCTTCTGGCGCGTTGACGCTGGCGTACAATACCAAAAAGAACGTCGCAAATACTGCCCCAATAGCTCCCAAAGCGTGAGTGATTACGTTGGCAAGCTCTTCTGCGGATATTCGGGAAGATTCTGATATGGACGACAGTTCGCCAATCTCTTGCGTTGACATGAATATTAAATTAGGGTTAGAAGTTGAAGTCGAACAATGCGCGCCATGTCGATTTGGCATGCGTAAATTCCATTTTTTCTAACATCATAATAAATATACAGTTTAATACCCTTTTTTCAAGAGTTTTCAGTTCATTTTTTTGAAGATATTACATAATTATTACATAGCAATACCGTAGATTTCACGTCGATAATAGCGTTAAATTGAATTACGAGGCGCTGGTTAGCAATTAGCGATTAGCAATTAACGATTAGCAATTAGCGATTATTTATTTCCGCATTCCGAATTAACCCTACTGCCTAATGACTTTCTTTCGTCTCGGCAGTAAATCGTACGACTTCCATCGGTTCGTTCTGCTTGTTGACGCGTCGAATTCTCTCTAATCCGATGTCAAAGATGGTATGATACCCAGCTTTATAGGCGTCAGAATTCTCGTCGCACGATTCTGACGATTGAATTAGAATAAATTGCCGCTTTGTTTGTTGCCTGCGGTTTAAGTTAATTACCGCATGTCCAGTTGTTCCGGAACCGGAAAAGAAGTCGAGAATGACGTCGTTGGCGTCTGTTGTTGCATCAATTAGACATTCTAAAAGTTCCGTTGGTTTGGGCGTATTAAAAATTCTTACGCCGTCAAAAAGACGGTTGATTCTTTGCGTGTTTGTTTTGGTGGAAAACAATCCCAGAAAGGTTGTGATCTGCTGGCGGCGAGGGTACTCGTTATAAAATTCTTTGCGACATGGATAGCCGCGACGTTTGGGGAAGATAATCCGGTTATCGGCAATAAGTTCGTTAATTTTCTGTTCGGAATACGGGGTTGGAAAGGTGTATGAACGCCCGGTGTTAGGGTCAACGATGGTTCGCTGAGTAAACCCTCTCCCGAACCGTTGTAAATATTGGCGTTTCCAAAGTCCTCGCGGGTCGTTGTCCGGATTGGAAAACGTTTCGTCTGACCTTTCGATGCCGCGAAAAGTGAATTGTCGTTCGTCTTTGGTATAACAGAGAATATGTTCATGGTTAGCCACGAGCATTTTCTTTCGACAGATTCCCTGCGCTCCTTTTGTGGTTTGCCAGACAAAATTGGCAATAAAATTTTCTTCTCCAAAGATTTCGTCGCATAATTTTCGGAGATTGTGGACTTCTGTATCGTCAATGGAAATGAAAATAGCCCCTTGTGGAGAAAGCAATTCTCGACTCAGCAGCAGGCGGGGATAAATCATATTGAGCCAATCGGTGTGAAATCGCCCTTGAAGTTGAGTTGTATCAAGCTGTTTAATCCCGGTTTGACGTTTATAGTTGCCGATATTTTTCCGAAAATTATCGTCGTAGAGAAAGGCGTTTTTCCCGGTGTTGTACGGCGGATCTAT
>JAZQDP010000381.1:0-1892 GCA_045546875.1 Thermoguttaceae bacterium
CATGGCTACGATCCGACTTAGAACGTACGTCCGTGGATCTGGTCCGACTACTATTGGCGCCACTCAGATGAATTCCTGAAGCGTATGCCGAAATGCGTTCTTCAGAGCAACTGGTACTACAGTCCGGAATTCGACATTGAAAAGCTCAAAGCCAAGGGCGAATTTCCCGCGAAATATGTACAGACGTACATCGACTTCGACAAAGCGGGGTTCGATCAGGTTCCGACCGGCTCGAACTGGGCTAACGACGTAAACTTCGGCGGTATGGTGGAATTCTGCTCGAAGAATCTCTCGAAGGAAAGCCTCAAGGGATTCCTCCAGACGCCGTGGCATGCGACGACGGAAAATTTCCTTGAACATCACCTCAAGGCGATCGCTCAGGTCAAAGCCGCAAAAGACGCGCTGAAGTAACCACATCGACACCATAATTTTTCTGGCAAGTTAGCGATTTTTAAACACGAAATACACAAAATAAGCGAAATTTACGAAAAATGAAAGATTAAATAATGTTAATTTTTAAAATAATTCTTTCATTTGTTTCGTTCTTTTCGTGTATTTTGTGTTAAAAAACAAGTACTAATTTTCGGATGTGTCATTATTTTTAACTCAGGAAAACAAACTATGAAAAAAGCTATTCTTCGTTCATACGCGCAGCTGCTGGCGCAGAAGGGTCTGAACGTTCAGCCCGGGCAGGACGTTTTAATTACCGCAGAACTGGATCAACCGGAATTCGTTACAATGTGCGTTGAGGAATGTTACAAACTCGGCGCTCGAAGCGTTATTGTCGACTGGACGCACCAGCCGGCAACGAAACTTCACTGCGATTACCGCTCTTTGGAGACGCAGTCCAAACTGGAAGACTGGCAGCTGGCGCGCTGGCAGTGGCAGGTAGACAACCGCCCCGCCAAGCTGTTTATCGAGTCGGACGACCCTGACGGGCTGGCGGGCGTCGACCAGGAGAAACACTCCAAGGCGACTGCCGCCGTTCGCGCTGCGATTAAACCGTATCGAAACCAGATGGACAACCACTATCAGTGGTGCATCGCCGCAGTTCCCGGCAAGGCGTGGGCGAAAAAGATGTTTCCCGCTCTGCCGGACGACGAAGCTGTTTTGCGCCTCTGGGACGCGATTCTGTCAACGTCGCGCGCCTCAGACGGAAACGGCGTCGAAAACTGGAATCAGCACAACGCTCAGCTCGTCGAGCGGTACAATTACCTCAACTCGCTGGGAATTAAATCTCTGCATTATTCGTCGTCCAACGGGACGGACTTCACCGTCGGGATGCTGGAAAACGCCTTGTTTGCCGGCGGAAAAGAAACGACTATTGAGGGAATCGAGTTTAATCCGAACATCCCGTCGGAGGAAATTTTTACCTCGCCCCGCGCTGGCGACGCGGAAGGGATTCTCTACGCGACCAAGCCGCTGTCGTGGAACGGCGCGCTGATTGAGAACTTCTGGGTTCGCTTTGAAGGCGGTCGAGCCGTTGACGTTGGAGCGCAAAAGAACGAAGATCTGCTCCGCAAGATGATTTCCATGGACGAGGGCGCGTCCCGCTTGGGCGAAGTCGCGCTCGTGCCGTTCAACTCCCCGATTAACAACACGGGGCTGTTGTTCTACAACACGCTTTTCGACGAAAACGCCTGCTGTCACGTTGCGCTGGGGTTCGGGTTCGGCAACTGCCTGAAGGGGTTTGAAACCATGACAACCGACGAGATTCACGCAGCTGGAATCAACGACTCGATTATTCACGTTGATTTCATGGTCGGATCGCGCGACTTGAACATTGTCGCCACAACCGCCAACGGTAAAGAAGTCGAGATTTTCCGCGACGGCAACTGGGCGTAAAGCGGCGAGGCGCCCGAGTTAGCGGTTAAGAAAGCTGGGAAATCGCT
>JAZQDP010000382.1:0-18309 GCA_045546875.1 Thermoguttaceae bacterium
AACAGCAGAAGAATCAGAGAACTGACCCTGCGCGAAAGACGTTTTTTGACAGACAATAAAAAACGACGCAGCCACGGCAATAAACGCTATCGCCGCGACTGACTTAACGCGTTTGTAAACGCGCTCGTTCGATTCGTCTGAGCAAAACCTCCTGCGCATGTCCTGTTTCGTTACGCTTGTATTGAGCCTCCCCTGAATAACAATTGTTTTGTTAAGTTGAGTTCCAATCAGATGTCAACGTCATACCGGTCGTGAGCGTAAAACTCCCAGCCGATATGTTCCGCCAATTTGGAAATGTACTCGCGCCGGAACTGCGCTCCATTAACCGAATCGGAATTAACCGTTCTGTTTGGAGGGTAAACGTACTGCGGAATTACCTGATTGTCATAAACGACCTCGCCTTTTTTACCGTCAATAAGCGTTACCGCATAGGTCGCCTTGCCTTGATAAACGCCAATACCCTCTTGATACTCAAAAGACATCAAATAAACGCCGATAAGATAATCCGCTTCGAGGTCTTTTGCGATTGAAATCAAGTCTTCTTCTCCGGTAATGTTATCCGGGTAGTTATCCAATCGGTTGAGAACCTCTTGTTGAGGAATCATCGTAATTTTGTTCTTTTTCTTGCCGCCGAGCTTCATGGCAATCTTTTTACTCAGCTCTGAACCGACCATATTGGCGTTGTCGCTATCCGTGTACGTCAACGACGGATCTGTCCAGCACAGAACGGCAACTTTGCCCGACATCTTTACCGTACACGGCGGATCAACGTCAGTACCTTTGATCAGAATAACAAGGCTCGTGATAATCTGACAACCGCTTTGAGCCAAAATGAGCATTGAAAACGCCGCTAAAAGCGGATACAGCCATCGATTATGAAATTTTTTATCGTTTACCATTGCTTTTTATCTCAATATGTGTAATAATAAAAGCTAAGATTGGCGAGTTACAAGTGGCGAGAAAGCGTCTGGAAAGATTGCGAATCTTCCAACTGCTCCCTGCTTCCTACTATATATCTATAGTACTTTATCGAATTTTTATAAAACTGACAAGAGCAATTTTGCTCAAGAATAAAATTTATGGGAATAATTGGCATTATTGGCGGCATCGCTGCCGGAAAGTCATTTTACACTGATATATTTGAAAATCTCGGAGCAGGCATATTTAAGGCGGACGAGGTCGCCCACGACGTTCTGAACCTGAAATCGGTAAAACGAAAGGCGTTAGAACGGTGGGGGGACGGCGTCATTAACGCCGACGGGACGGTAAATCGCACCGCTTTGGCGAAAATCGTCTTTCAGAAAACCGAGGATTCCAATAAAGAACGTGCGTATTTGGAGTCGATTATTTTCCCCTTGGTAAAAAGGCGATTTCAAAATTTCCAAAAAAAATGTAAAGAAAAGAATGTTAAATATGTCATATTAGATGCGGCTTTGCTCTTAGAATCCGGTTGGGACGCAATGTGCGACGCTGTCGTTTTTGTCGACACGCCCGAGTCCGTTCGTCAACAGCGGGCGAAATTGCGCGGCTGGACGAAATCGGAATTCAAGGCAAGAGAAGCCGCTCAGCTGTCGCTCGACGAGAAAAAGAAGCGGGCGCAGTTTACTCTCGACGGCGTGGCGCCCAAACAGGACGCCGTTGCCGCGGTGAAGAAGCTGCTCAAACAATTGCGTTGCTGACGTCTCCTTGGGAACGCCAATGGATTGAAAGGCAAGCCGAGACGCGGAAGCTCTCGAAAACGTTGGGATATTCCCGGCAATTCCCGGACGTTCCCTGTTTTTTGGAAATCGTTTACCCTACTCGAAACTCATAACTACAGGCTCCATCATGAAACACACCATATTTTTTTCGTTGTTTTTCTTGTTTACAATCGCCAATGCTTTTGCAGACGTCGTTCAGGTAGAGATCATTCAGCCTGCTGGCGGTTACATCGAACTGTCTCAAACGTGGGGTCGCGAATTAGCCTCAACCGACGCGCCGAGCATTCAATTTCGCAACGCTCGCCCCGGGGACGCGATTTCTATTACCGAGTCCGGTACAGACGCTTATCCGGTTTGGAAAATCATTGGGACGATGGACTCCCGTGGGACAATCCTTATGCCCGATGGAACTCGTTTTCGTTACGCAGACGCGAGCGGGTTAGCAACATGGATTCGGGAACTGCCGGGTAAAATGCGCGCGAAAAAACAGGCGGAAAACGCGCCCTCGCAAGGGGATTTTGGGCTGTCCGCTCAAATGACGCAACAACTTTTCAATGACATGAAACAAACAATAACCGATGAAACTGCGGGTCTGTCTCCTGTCGAAATTATCAGCAAATGCGCTAAAGGGCTATCAGCTCCGATAAGAGCGTCTTCCGCCCAGAAAAAAGCTCTTGACGACCTGGATCCAATCGACGAAGAGTTGTCCTCTTTATCCAAAGGGACGATTTTAGCGTACGCGCTCCGCCCTGCCGGATTGGCGCTTGTACCGCGAGAACTCAACGGAAGACTGGTCTATTGCGTTGAAACTGGGCAGAAAAATCTCAAGCCGTGGCCTATCGGGACAAAAGTCGAACGACGAGAGACGGACGTTATTCCGGACATGCTCAAAATTATACCTGTTAGTTTTAACGACGTCTCGCTTCGCGACGCTTTGACGTCCGTCTCCGGACGCCTCGACGTCCCGTTTTTATACGATCTCAACTCGATGGCGCGGTTCGGCATCGACCTCGATACAACCAAAGTTACGATTCCTGCCGGCAAGATGAGTTATTTAGTTCTAATGAAAAAAATAATGGCAAAATGCCAACTCAAATACGAACTCCGCATGGACGAAAACGGAGAACCGTTTTTCTGGATTACAACTTTTAGAACCGCGACGGCTAAATAAAGGATTTATACTGACACGACTTGAGTTTATCCGATGTTAAGCCTCTAGCTGCTAGCTTCTAGCTATTAGCTTGATAAACCTGATTCGTGCGTTATCGCAAGAAACAGAAATAACCAAACTAGCGGCTAGTAACCAGGAGCTAATAGCTCATTTTTCGGAAAATTTCAAGTAGAACAAGTATATTAAATCGGAATTACACTTCGGCGAGCCGGGAACGCAAATGGATTGAAAGGCGGTAATGGAGTTCGCGAAGCGAACGAAATTACGCTTCGGCGAGCCACGGGGGTAAACCCGATTGCACACGGAACAGCCTGGATTGCGGCTGTCCTCAGCCGCACAAATTCCCTTCGCCCCGCGCACGCCCACGGTTCAGCCGGGAACCGCCCCGCGGCGCGGACATTGCCCGCAAAACGGCGAGCAAGCCCCGTCCACATTTTGCACCATGGATTTGCGAGCGTCCTTTCTTAAATTATTTTGTGAACAATCCGTTGTAATTATATCGTGAATAGATTATAATAGAGTTATCATTGAAATAAACAATCTTTAATAATAACGCTTTAACCCTAAAAACCATGGAACAGATTCAAGTTGTCAACAATAACGGTTCGTCAAAAATCAACGACAAGGTTTCAACTGAAGAATGGATTGATATATTACAATATCCTAAGGCAACATCGCCTACCGTATGGAAGGCGTTGCTTGGTTTTTATTATAAACCCAACCATACCGCAACTTGTACTGAAGTTGGTAATGAATTGGGTAGTAAACACAACTCTCCAAGTGCAATAATCACAAACTGGTCAAAATCAATTCTGAAGGATAAAAAATTTCCCAGAAAACCTATAAACGATAATCATGGGGGCTATTGGTCTATGATAGTTCGCAAAAGAGATGATGGTTATTATGATTGGACCATTAAACCAGAACTGGTAGAAGCAATTAAGATTTTGCTTGCGTTTCAAGATAAACTGATTCAAGAAGCAATTGAACAATATAAACAAAAACTTAGAGAGGATCCATCATATTGGGCAGGAAGTGTAAGCGAACCTAATCAGCGAGTTGCTATTGCTAATTTTCAAAATCATTGGCGAGATGTACAATCACCTGACTTTGCTAACATGTTCAAAGAAGCGACGGCAAAAGCAGGAAATTTGCTTGATTCCGTTTCTCAACCTCGCAATATGATTCTTATTTCCGCAAAATATAAACCACAAGAAATCAAAGAGATGTTTCAAAAGTTATATGAAAATAACGACAACTTTGATCTCAATGATAAAGATTCTGTTTCAAGAGTTCGTAAGAGTATTGAGGATTTTATTCAAGAAGCTAAAAATTTAACCCCTGTAATTAAAAACATAGAGAAGCCTGATCAAGACAATTATAGCCTTTATCAAGATATTAATCCCATAACAACATACCTTTGGTATCGCTATCCTGACAAATATTACAAATATGCATATGAGAGATATTGCATTGTTAAACAAAAATTGGGATTTTATCAGTATGATATTAAAAAGGGTTCTGTTGATTCAGTGTTTGAAGGCTTTGCAATGTACGATGAAATTCGTGCAATCCTACGAAATGACAAAGAACTTGTTGATTTAATCAATAATCTTATCGAAAATAGTGGATTCGAATACAAAGACCCTGAATTTCGAGCTGCAACAATTGATTTCGGTTACTTCGTTTCCGAATACTTCCAATCCAAGCTTCAACTAACATCGGAGATTAAAAACATGTCAAATAAAAATCCTAATCAAAATATCGTCGATCTGCTCAAATTCAAAAAGAACATCATTCTTCAAGGCGCGCCGGGAACAGGTAAAACATATTCTACAGCCGCTATCGCGCTGGGAATTTTGGGTGTTGAAAACGTTGATTTCAACGACCATCCCGCGGTGATGAAAAAATACGAGGAACTTAGAGATAAAGAGCGAATCTTCTTTACGACCTTCCATCAATCCATGGATTATGAAGACTTTGTGGAAGGATTTAAGCCTGAAATCATTAAAGAATCTTCTGCCAATACAGAAGAAAACACTAATTCTAACAATAATAATAATAAAAATGTAGGCGTTACATACATTTGTAAACCTGGTATTTTCAAAAAAACATGTCAAGCGGCAAGAGTAGGACAAGAGTTTTCAAAACTACTTGACGAGTTTTTAAACAGCGTTATTGGAGTTGAAAACAAAAAGGAAATCCCAACAATAACCGGGAAATCCCGTATTTACGTATGGTGGAATAGGGGTAACCAAACCGTATTTATCAAACCGGTTTTATCAACTTCAGATCGACCGTTCGTTGCCGCTCCTAATATTGGAAGGATCATATCACAAGCAGCTAACGAAGAAGACCCTGAAAACCAAGAGCCTAATTACCCTTCTTATTCACAGGCGATTATTGATTACGTCTCTAAAGAATATGGCAAAGATATTCCAAAAGAGACTAAAAATAACGTTGTTCTCATCATCGACGAAATCAACCGCGGCAACGTTTCCAAGATTTTTGGGGAACTTGTAACGCTTTTAGAAAAAGATAAACGGGATGGCGGAGATCACCCAATTACAGTTACATTACCGTATTCAAAGGAGAAATTCAGCGTTCCATCTAACGTCTATATTATCGGGACGATGAACACGACTGACCGCAGTACAGGTACGATTGACTACGCTGTCAGACGGCGTTTTGCTTTTGTAACGCTTAAAGCCGATGAGAAGGTATTGCCTGAAAACTCTAAAGCTCGCGCACTTTTTAAAAATATTGAAGCGTTTATCAATAAATATCATTCACCTGATATGGACATGGACGACTTGATGGTCGGACACAGCTATTTCATGACAGATAAAGATGTTCCTTTGTTGCCGGAAGAACAGTTAAAGCTGAAAATTCTATACGAAGTCATTCCGCTTCTCAAGGAATACTGTAATGACGGGTTGCTGACCTGTAATCAAGATGATTTCAATAACCATATTAAAGCATGGGAAAAGCTGGAAATATACAAGCCCGAGAAATCAAATACGACAAACGATTCAGCTGCTGATTCAGCACAGGATTCAGAAACCGAGCAGAGCAATGACTGAGTCAATTATTCAAAAAAAAGAACACAATCCTTTATCAGATGAATCGAATCAGCAATGGAACGATGCCTATTATCGCAATCCGTTGCTGACATGGTCAAGTTTGGGTTCAAAGGAAAATCCACCCCAATTTCAATGGCAAACCTATTATCGCATTGGGGCGCAGTGGCTGGACGCAGATTGCAAACAGGCGTTGGTGGTAACGCCTAAATATGATGACATCGATTTTACGAAAATGTTCCTCGACTGCCTGGAATCGGGGCTGGACGTCAATCGATTTTCAGGTATTTACGATATTGATTTTGAACAACCCGCCGTTCCAACCCAAAAACTGGATAACGTTTTATCGCCGCTGATTATCGTCCATTTTCTAACGGTAGTTGAGAAAATCGTCAAAAGAGGATTAAAGAAAGGATACGTTCATCGGGAAGAGAACCTCAAAAAGGTTAAAGGGCGAATTCGCATCCTTGCGAATGAACGAAAGAACGTTATTCCTCGCCGGTTTGACCGCGTTTACTGTCAGTATAACGAGTTTACCGTTGACATCCCGGAAAACCGCCTGATTAAAAAGGCGCTGTTGTTTGCCCAAAGGACGCTGACAAGTTGGCAAAATCACAAGCATTATAGCGCTCTGTTCCAACTGGAAAACAAATGTTTAGCGGCGTTTGAACTGGTATCTTCGGAGATTGCTCTGCGAGAAGTCAAGCTGGTTAAAAGCCATAAACTGTTCCGCGATTATGACCTCGCCGTCAATTTGGCGAAAATTATTTTGCGACACAATAACTATAGCATCAATAACGCTACGGTTGAAAAAAAGACAACGCCCGTCTTTTGGCTCGACATGGCTGGTCTGTTCGAGATGTACGTTTATTCGATTCTGCATGAACAGTATGGGGACAAGATTCAATATCAGGTTCAAGGCGCAGAAAAAGAAGCGCCGGATTTCCGGTACATCGATGAAAATGAACGCCTAATTCTTGACGCAAAGTATATGAATCTTAGTGTTGAAAAAAGAAGCGTTCGCGACATTATCCGACAGCTTGCCGGTTATGCGCGCGACGTTATAATTCTCGAAAAGTTGGGATATAGTAAAGAAAAGCAGAAAGTTGTCGTTCCCTGTATTTTCCTTTATCCCCAAAACAATAATTCAACCAATAAATCGAATGGTAAAATCCTTGACGAACAAAACAGGAACCCAATCAACGGTTGGACGGAATTCTACAAAATCCCCATTCCAATCCCCAGAAGAAAGCAAACGAATTCTGTTAAGTAAAAGGGCGTACGAATAAATTTCTTGCAAAGATAATGAAAGTAGAAAACACGATATAGCCGGGATTTTCATCTGAATCGCGTTAGTAATTGGAACATTTTTTCCACGGATCAGCCCGGTTCGTGAGCGTTTCCGCCTCGCGTTGGCGCCTAGAGGCGGCAAAAAAGAAAGCGACGGCAAGCCGTCCCACTCCGACATAATCGCTCACGCTGTTCGCACCATTACCGCCTTTCAATCCTCTTGCCTACTGTCTTTTACCCTGTATAATGTCTAAACGCATATAATATGTACATAAGAGAATATGTACATAAGATTTACATAAATTTTATACACTGTTTTTGTAAACCAACATAATTAAAAAGAAAATTTTGGAAAAATTTCTGAAAGCGTTAAAATAGATAAAACGAGTGTTTGTTTCATCGTTATTTTTAACTAATTAACCTGTACATTCTTTTACTTCCAGACCAAGTATAAATATTTTCACAAAAATCTTTAAAAGCGCCTTTCAAATATACAAAAGTATGATATAATATACAGTGCATACAATTATATAGTTTCGAACCAGTTATAGAATTGTAATCAATTCCACAACTCCTTTGAACAAACAATTATTGAGAGAAATTATGAAACTACCTACAGTAAAGTTAGGCGCTATTATCGCCGCGTTCCTTTTGTTTGCTGCGTCTGCTCAGGCAGATCCTGTTTTGCATGGGTACTGGACTTTTGACAACGACACCGTCGACAGCGGGATTATCGTAGAATCCTCCGGCTATCAAGCTGCGGGAACGCACGACGGAACGCTGGTCGGATCCGGGATTACGTTCAATCCCATTTCAGGAGAACCCGGCAACCATTTGAATTCCGGCAACTACATCTCGTTCAAAAACGATTCCTATGCGCAGATTAAAAACACGCGCATTTCCGCGGAAAGCGCAACGTACAAAAATTCTTTTGACTTTGGAGGCAAGCCGTTTACAATCTCTTGCTGGGTCAAGGGGCTTCCAGACGGCTCTTGGGAATCGTATATTTCCAAATACGGAGAGAACAATTACGGTTATCAGGTGCGGCGTTATGAAACAAGCACGTATCCGACGTTTACGTATCGTCGAGCGGACGACGATGCCGACGATCCAAAGCCTAATATCCCGGGCGTCAATACAAATGTGAACGACAATCAATGGCACAATATTATTTCCGTTTTCGGCGGAACGTATCGTGAACAATACCTGGACGGTCAGCTCATTTCGCGGGTTTGGAACTCTGCAGCGGACTGCAGCGGCACAAACGAGTCGTTGGTTTTCAGCGCTCTGTTTGACGGAAGCAAAGGTACCGTCAGAAATTTTTCCAACATTGCCCTGGACGACGTTGCAATTTATTCCGGCGCTTTGCGAAACAACCAAATCGCGTATCTTAACGGCGGCGGAGATCCAACCCAGTTGGCTTCCGTTGAAAAAAATACTATCAATATTGACATGACGTCTGGAAAAGGCGACAAGGCTACACAACTCAGTTTTTCCGGAAAAACCGCCCATTCCTGGCTGGACGGAGAAGCGATTTTCTACGGTGGGTCGGGATATCTGAAAACCAATCTTCCGGTTGGAGCAGCTGGATTTAACGGCTCATTCACAGCGTCCGCCTGGATTTACATGAACACCATCGCGGGCGACCAGGCAATCTTCGGCAACTCCACTCAAGCAAATAATGCAGGCTTGCATTTGATGCTCAGAGACGGTCAGCCACACTTGGGATTTTACGGCAACGATTTGCGCGCCAGTCAAACATTGGAAGCTAATCAATGGTATTATCTCACGTTCCAATACGACGCCGATTCTAAAACTCAGCGAATTCTCCTTAATGGCAATCAAATAGCGTCCAAAACAAATGCAAACGGTTTTACGGGAACCAAGAATCTGGATATTGGCAAAACGTTTGACTCATCCCCGTCTTACTTTAACGGCAGAATGAAGGATATTGCCATTACAGACGGCATCCTGTCTGCTGATGAAATTCAGGCGAAAATGAACGCCAACCGCGGAACGACTCGCGTTGAAGATTTCTCGATGGGCAAAAACACCGATGAATGGTACGCCGGCGGCGGGTCAACTTTCGGCGTTGCGTGTTCATATCAAAATAAATACTGCTTGCATACGTATTATAAAATTCAGGACGGGTCAAAGTCTACAGTATATAGTCAAGGCGAATCAGACGCTATCACGACAGCCCTCTGGGGACCTCAGTTCACCGTTGCTGATGAACTGCCGGACGATGCGGCGATTGCCTTTACAGTCGCGGGTTCTTCTACAGCTTTGAATTTTAACAGCCGCAGCGCAGGCGGAGCGGGCGTTGCGTTGTGGGATTTAACCACAGGCGATTTCGTTCGCGATTCCAGCGGGAATATTATTTCCAAAACCGGAAACAACACCGCAACCTGGTTTGACGCATCGATTCCTCTCAAGGGCTTGGAGGGACACAACCTGATGGTTGTCGCAATGGATCGTCAAACCAACAGCTACGGCTGGATTGGTTTGACCAACCTGACTGCCGATACAACGCAAGTCAGCAATATTGCCGACGCAGCCCAGCATCACCTTGTTCTTAACAATTTCAACTTCGATAAAGCCGGCGATTTTAACGGCATGTACGAAATTGACGCTTCCGGCGCCAAGCTTGATTCTATTACACACTTTACCAACGGCTCGAGAAACGGAAAGACTAACGCCGCAACCAACTGGTTTGTTGACGAATCCGGCGCCATTTCCGCAGGAACAAAGGGATTCCTCAGTTCAGGAACTGCTGCCTACGGCGAAGAAAAAACGACGGGCGTTCTCCGTTCTGATCCGTTCCTCGTTCAGGGCGACATCCTCGAATTCCTCATCGCCGGCGGGAACAACATCAACAACAAGCACATCGATTTAATCGACGCTGATACGGAACAAGTCTACTTTTCAGCAACCGGCAACAACACAAACGATTTCCAGTATGATTTCTGGAACTTAAAAGACATTCAAGGCAAGTCCGTTTACCTCAAAATCGTTGACGCCGATGGCGGTACGAGCTGGAGTCATTTGGAACTCGACCAGATTCGTCAAGTTAAATTCGCCCCGACGGAAGCAGACATTTTGGCATCTCAAAAGGTTCTGACATCTTCCGATTCAGACTTCGATAAAAATCTGCCCGGCATGAATATGGAAGTGTATAATCTTGACGGAACAGGCATTAACTCGCTAACCGCTTTTGCCAACTATATCACAGGCGCAGAATCTGACAAAAATATGTATCGATACTATCTGAACGATTTCAAAGCTTCAGGCGAAAGCGTTGGCGTTGACGTTTTTTCAACGTTAAACGTGGAGTCTTCCGGTCAGTATACGCTGGCGGTGTCCAACGACGAAGCGTTCAGACTGATGCTCAACGGCGAAACGATCTTTGAATCGGAGGGTTCAGACGGTTTACAGTTCATTCCGTTGACGTTAAGCGAAGCTGGTCAGTATTCTTTGGAAATGCTTTATCTGGACGAATCCGGCAAAGGCGTTTCCCTCTATCTGGCAGAAGGCGCGTTTGACAAATGGAACAAAGATTTCGCATTGCTCAACGGTTTTGGATATGGTTACTTAAACAGCTATGCCGACTACTTTGTTGGCAGCAGCGAAGTCCCGGAACCGTCCACGTGGGCGTTACTGATTCTCGGCGCGGCAGGGCTGATGTACTGGAGAAAAAGAAAGTAGTTATTTAACTATTTAAGGTAAAAAGGCAAGAAACGAAATGCGATTTAGCAAATCGTTTCTTGCCTTTTTGTTTTTTTCTCATTTAATCTCAGCGCGATTGATAATTATCGTTTCTTCAATGGGCGCGCCCATCGTCCAGTACTTCCAGCCGTCAATAATCAAATAGGGAAAGTTGTATTGTCCCCAGCGCATAGGCGTCCCGAATTCCCGCTGCAAACGGACGAACCTGTCGAACTCCTCGCCGCTGAGCGTACAGCGATTGCGAACAATATAGAAATGCGGAATCTTCGGCATCGTCTTGGCAAACGTCCATGTATTCCGAGCAATACAGTCGGGACAAACGCTATGTCTTCATCAGAAAGCGGGCTGTTATCCATGTTTCAGAAAACAGAGATTAATAGAGCGTATACAGAAATCGGAATTCGGAACTGGCGTCAGTGCGACGCAGTCCCGAATTCTCAATTATTCATTTAGAATCATTCAACGTTTCCGCCCTGAAAACGGACGTATTTCGGCAGCTCGCCAATCAGCGGACGCAGGTATTCAATGCAGGCGTCTGTAACGAACAGGTTTTCGTCGTCGATGAATTCGTCAGGCATGGGCTTGGCGCCGATAGCGACGTCTTTCAGCGGAGCGGTTCCCAGCGAGTACTTGTAGGGGCTGGTCGAATCGCGTTCGATGGTAACCATGACGCCCGTCGTGCCTTCAACCGCCAGTTCGACAGCGCGCTTTCCGCAAGCGTACGCTTCGTCAATGTCAGACTGGTTGGCTCTGTCGGCAGCGCACATCTGCAGGGATTCCGTAACCTGGAATTCACCGCGCCAGCCGAATTCTTCCTTGATCATCTGGTGCAGCATCATGGCGGCAGAGGTTCCGCCCATGGCGCCGAACTCGATGTTGGAGAACTTGTCAGCCGTCTTGGACGCGCTGACCGGGGTTCCGTCAGCGTAGCAGACGCCTTCGCCGCAGACGATGCTGACCCAGCCGAACTGATCGTAAACTTTTTTGACCTGTCCGAGGAACTTGTCTCTGTCAAAGGCTCGTTCCGGAACGAGGATGATATGCGGAGCGTCGTCGCAGGAATCTTTCGCCAAAGCCGCGGCGGCGGGAAGCCAACCGGCGGAACGACCAACCGTCTGGAAAATGACGTACTGGTCAACGCGCTTCATGTCGCGAGCGAGCATGCCTGCCTGCTTAACCGACATGGCAACGTAACGTCCGGCAGAGCCGAATCCCGGCGTGTGATCGGTGCAGCAAAGGTCGTTGTCGACGGTTTTCGGAACGCCAACGCCGCGCAGTTCCCAGCCCTGTTCTTTGCAGTACTGTTCCATACGGCAAATCGTGTCCATCGTGTCGTTGCCGCCAGCGAGGAAGTAATAACGAATGTTGTACTTCTTGAACATTTCCAGAGCCGGAGCGAAATCGCCATCCTGGAGTTTGTGTCGGCAAGAGCCAAGAGCGCTCGAAGGAGTGTATTTAAGTCCTTCGATAATTGCCGGATCTTCTTTACCCAGATCGATAACTTCATTTTTCATGAACCCTTCGATGCCGTAGCGCATGCCATAGACATGTTCAATCGCTTCCTGTTTGAGGGCTTCCTGAATAACGCCGCACAGCGACGAGTTAATAACCGACGTTGGACCGCCGGACTGACCGACAATAGCGTTTCCTTTAAGCATTTGAAAATACTCCTTAGCAAAAAATATTGGGGGGTAATATGTTTACACTTCCATAATACTCTAAAGATCAATTATACCCACAATTCTTTTTTGGGGAATACCCTTGTACAACAATATGCAAGAATTCACGATTTTTTATATCTCCCCTTCTCCCTTCCAGATTATTTATTTAACGATATAATACAGATTTGAATTATTAGCGTTGATAGCTCCATAAGAAAAAGGAGCGAACAACCACTTACCACTACAACAGCGGCTGAAAAGCCGCCCAACATTGACAATTAACCCTATGTACTATATTGGAATTGACCTTGGAACGACTAACTGTGTGTTAGCGTATACAGAACAAACAGATGAAGGACCGCATTTGCAGTTGCTGTCCATTGACCAGCTTGTGGACGCCTCAACGATCGAAGGGCGCTTGTCGTTGCCTTCGTTTGTCTATTTGGCTCCGGAAACTCAAGAGGCGTACCGTCTGCCGTGGTCTGGCGACCGAAATTTTGCCGTTGGTTCCTGGGCGGCTAAGCTGGCGGATTCCCAGCCAAATCGGATTGTCGATAAGGCAAAGTCATGGCTGTGCTATAATCGAGTTGACAGACACGAACCGATACTTCCATTTAATCCAGGTTCAAATTCCAGCGACGAATCGATTGAAAAAATTTCTCCCGTTGAAGCGTCTAAACGTTATCTGGAACATATTGTCTCCGCCTGGAACTACATTCACCCAGAAGCCCCCCTGTCTGAACAGACTGTCGTTTTGACCGTTCCCGCTTCATTTGACGCCGCGGCTCGAGAGTTAACTCGCGAAGCGGCTTTATCTGCCGGCTTGCCGGAAAAATTTACGCTCCTGGAAGAGCCGCAAGCCGCCGTTTACGCCTGGCTGGCAAGCAAAGGCGAAAAATGGCGAAAGAATCTCAAAGAGAGCGACGTTTTGCTCGTATGCGACGTCGGCGGCGGAACGTCTGACTTCTCTCTGGTAAACGTTGAGCAGGAAAATGGCGAACTGGTCTTAAACCGGTTAGCGGTCGGAAATCATCTTTTAATCGGCGGAGATAATATGGATTTGGCGATTGCCTATTTTGCCGCTGAAAAGTTTGCTCAAAAAGGCGTTACTCTTGACCCGTGGCAAAACGTCGCTTTACAACATTCCGCTCGAAACGCTAAAGAGCGGCTCCTGTCGGATAACGCCCCCGATACGCATACGATTGCCATTGCCGGTCGAGGAAGAAAAATGTTTGCCTCTACGGTTTCTGTTGAAGTTACAAAAGAGGAAATTCTCAATCTGCTGCGCGACGGCTTTTTCCCAACGTGCCAGCTAACGGACAAACCGCAAAAAAATCGACAAAGCGGGTTCCGTCAGATTGGTTTGCCATACGAATCGGACGCGGCAATTACCCGGCATTTAAGCTCTTTTTTGCAGAATCGGCTCTCTCCCGGAATGTTCCCAACGCATGTTCTTTTTAACGGCGGCGTATTCAAATCCAACGCCTTGAGAACGCGCATGTTTGAAACGATTGCAAACTGGAATTCCAACGCCTCGCTCAACCTGCTTGACGCCGAAGCGGATTTAGACAATGCGGTCGCGTTAGGAGCCGCCTATTACGCCTGGGCTAAATGCAATGGCGGAATAAGAATCAAAGGTGGAACCGGACGCGCCTATTACGTCGGAATTGAAACCGCTGGGCTGGCTATTCCCGGCATGCCCCGCCCGATGAACGCCCTGTGCGTGGCGCCGATGGGAATGGAAGAAGGAACAGAAACTGACGTCCTTTCCGGAGAAATGGAAATCGGGTTAGCTGTCGGTCAGCAGGAAAAGTTCCGAATTTTCAGTTCGTCAACCAGAAAAGACGATAAACCGGGAACGCTGCTTACCAGTTGGACGCCTGAAGAACTGGAAGAAACGGACTCTCTGGAAACTACGCTAGAGCAACAATCGGCAGAATTGCCAGACTCCGATTACGTCCCAATTCGGTTCCATTCTGTTGTAACGGAACTGGGAATGTTTGAACTGTGGTGCCAGTCTGTTAATTCAACCGATAAATGGAAACTGGAATTTTCCGTTCGCAGCGACGATTAAATTAGGCAGTAGTATAATGGAAGGCGAGCCACGGGTGTAAACCCGTGGGTGTGGACGAAGAAACGCTGGAGTCGCGAAAGATTGGAAGGCGGTAATAAAGTTCGCGAAGCGAACGGAATTACGCATTCGCCGTTAGGCGAAATTCAGGGAGTAGGCAATAGGCAGTAGTTTAACCCTTCTGCCTATTCCCTACTCCCTATTTCTCGCTAAGCCCCTTCTTGTACAGTTCGTTAATCTGATCAATCGTCAAAACAGATTTCCAGTACTGGAACCCTTTCGTTTCTCCGTTGAGCTTGCACTTGTAGTTCCCTGTTCCATCTGTGCTGATATTCCAGTTCAGATCGGAGGCGAACGACTTTAAGTTTGCGACGCTGTCGGAAATAAACGACAATCGACCGTCTTGAGTTCCAACAAAGAACATGGCGTTTTCGCCCTTCTTCGCTGTAACGGCAATGAACGTCCACTCATTGTCATTATAAAACATGGGTCTGAAATCGTTGCGACTTTTGCCATCGCCAATATTGAACGTCAAAGCAGGCGAATCTTTTGTCGCATACGTCGCTACAACAAAACCAGGATTGCGACCGCTGTCCCAGTTTTTGTTGGATACAATAGCCGGGTCGCCCTCTTGCGGTCCGTTCGACTTGAACCAGATAACAAAGCTGAAATCGTTGGCTGGGCATCCGGCTTTAAGCTGCGTTACATCGGTAATAGCGGTATTCAGATCCGCCGGCGTTTCCGGAGCGGTTTCAGGAATGTACCCGTCAAATTCTTCTGGAATGGAGCCGGTGAAATGCTTCATCAGATACGCTGCCGAGCAGCAGTTTTGAGGCTGTCCCGCCATCTTGCCGCCTTCGATGTCTTTGGCGCTGACGATCAACGGAATTGTATAGCAATTCTTGCAGCCGACAACGCCGTGAGTGCGATAAATTCCGCCATGGTCTGCGGTAATGACAATCATCCAGTCTTCGTTAGCGAAATTCGGACGGTTTTTAATCGCAGAAAGAATCTTGCCGATCTGTTCATCGTAAAAGCTCACCGCTTCAAAGTATTTATCGACATGAACGGAAAAGCCGTGCCCGTGCCCAAACATATCCAACGAATCCAGATAGAGCATAATCGCGTCGACGTCTTTGCCTTTCGTCCATTTGGTTCCCTTGACGCCTTCGGTGTCGGGGAACGAGCCGTCGAGAATAGCAACGGTTTCGTTGATAATGTTTACGTCGCCCTGAACGCCCCCGCCTCGTGACGCCTGATAATCAGCGTCAGCGGGAATCGCGGCGTCTTCGCCCCAATGGTACAGCCAAACGGAAACGATGTCTGGATTGGCTTTTCGGATTCTCTGCATCCAGGTCGGGTACTGATCGTATTTACCCGATTTTGTCTGACCGTTTTTATAGACGCCGTTTTTAGCAGCGGTAACGCCGGTGGCAATCGCTACGTGATTTGTTGCGCTCGAGGGCGGCGATTCCAGATTCGTATGCGACTGGAACGTATAAGCGCCCTTGTATCCTTCCGCCCACGTTCCGTTGCGAAGAGAATCGTAATTCGGCGTATGTGCCGAGTACATCGCGTCAGCGCGCTGACCGTCAAGCATAATCAATAACGCTTTCTTCTCGCCTGCCTGAGCGACAGACGCGAAAAGCAGAAGCGCAACTGCAATAATAAACAGCCGTTTCATAATAATTCCTTTCTGTTGTTTTAAGGCGCTATTGCTCCTTATCTAAAGACCTTAAACATCGACGCGTCCATCTGCGGCGCGTCTGAACATAAAGTCATTATACATCAGCCACAAATCGAGGTCAATTGTCTACTCAAATTATTTTGCTCTTTTTTGCGAATTTCGATTTTTCATCACAATGAACTCTAATACGATGCGTTGCAGATGGCAAAAGAGACTTAGCCGGTAATATAGGGACTGAGGGCATTGACAAAGGGCAGTCCGTTCACACATCTTAAAAATAAAATGTCAGATTTTATTAATAGTATTATTTTTTCTTTCTACTCCCCTTGACAACAGCATTTAAGAGTAGTATACTACTCTTATTGTACACAAATAAGGGTAGTAGAGGTATTTTCGATGAGTTTTTCAAGTCAAGAGTTATTGTCAGCAACGCTGCAGTTTAATCCATGGTTGACAACAGGAGTTGGGAAGACCAACGTTCCGGTATGGAAGCGCCGCGTATTCAATGATGTTTTAAACTGGATTGAGCATCCAGTTCAAAATCGCGTTTTGGCTCTCGGCGGCGCGCGGCAAGTCGGGAAAACCACAATATTTCTGCAGACAATCAATGCGCTAATTGAAAAAGGAACTCCGCCTGGCAATATTTTTTATTGCACTCTCGATCATCCGCTATTTAGTTTATCGGGAATTGACGCCTGCATTCGTCTGTGGCGAGAAATTCAGCCGCGACAGGAAGGTCCGGAATATCTGTTTCTCGATGAAATCCAATCCGTTCCCAATTGGCAGGTATGGATTAAACATCAAGTTGACTTCAATCCGGATCGACATATTGCAATAACCGGTTCTGCCGCTGGGCTGCTCATGGAAAAAACAGAGTCCGGCGTCGGCAGAATTCATACAATTCCTCTGCCGACTCTTTCCTTTAACGAATATCTGCAGCTTCGTCAATCGGCTGGGAAACAGGAGCCATTTCCCCGTCTGGAACTTCCGCAAAACTGGGAAGAGCTGTTCAACTGGTCAGAATCCCAATTTATGACGGCAAGCCATGTTTTTGAACCTCTGCAGGGACTTTTTAACGAATACCTGTTCCGAGGCGGATTCCCCCGAAACTCACTGCTAAATTCCATTGAGTTGGTTCAGCAACTGCTTCGAGAAGACATCCTTGACAAGGTTCTCAAACGCGACATGACGTCTTTGTATGGGGTTCGTCGCGTTCAGGAACTTGAAACGCTGTTTCTTTACCTGTGCATGCACGACGGGGGCATACTGGACTTTTCTTCTGTTACAGAAAACCTGGGCATTACCAAAAAAACCGTCCAGAATTATCTCGACCTGTTTCAATCAACGTATTTATTACGCCAGATTCGCGCTTTCGGATACGGGAAACAGGTTTTAAGAAGTCAGATTAAAACGTACCTTAGCGATCCCGCTATTGCGTCAAGCGTTTTAGTATACGGTTTATCAACCCAGGACAATCCCGAAAAGATGGGGAAAATCGTCGAATGCTGCTGCTTTAAACATTTGCATGACAAATATTCTCCTGCAGGCGGCATTCTCTCCTATTGGCGCGGCAGAAACGAGAAAGAAGTTGACTTCGTTCTCCAAACGGGCGATAAACTCATTCCGTTTGAAGTCAAATACCGAAACCAGCACACGCGGAACGAGAACCTGACAGGGCTTTTGGAGTTTTCGAAACAAAACCATCTCCACCGTGCCGTCGTGTTTACCAAAAACATGGACGATTTCCGCCTGGAATCAGTAAACGACTTAACCATCCTGCATCTTCCCGCCGCATTGGGATGTTATATAATGGGATGAAAAAAGAAAACAACTGCGTCAGCGGTTGAATATTTCTAGCCGTGGGATTTTAATTTCCAGATGTGATTAACATTAGCCCCGAGGGGGCGCCACAAATGTAACCGT
>JAZQDP010000383.1:0-2072 GCA_045546875.1 Thermoguttaceae bacterium
GTTAAGCCTCTAGCGATAAGGAAAGCTACTAGCCACTAGCTACTAGCTATTAGTTTGATAAATCTGGTTCGTGCATTATCGCAAGAAACAAGCATAACCAAGCTAGCGGCTAGGAGCTAGAAGCTAGGAGCTAATTAACCAAGCTAGCGGCTAGTAGCTAGGGGCTAATAGCTCATTTTTCGGGAAATTTCAAGTAGAAAAAGTATATTCATCTTTGCCTTTTATGAGTTTATCGCAATGACCCATTTACGATTTACCCATTCTGTCCAAGTTTCCTTCGGAAGATTCGCTTCTTTCCGATGGGTTTTCGCAGTTTTTTGGGGCGTCGTTCTGGCAGCGTCCAGCGGAATTGCATTGCTGCAATACAGCCTTCCAACCTGTCGCGCTAAGGTCTTACAAAACTTTTAACCTTTACAACCAGTCCATTCCCCTGGTTTTTTATGTTTTTTTGCGATAAACTCATAGACAATAAGGTTTTTTAGATTATAATATAAATAAATGTTCTTTGTAATGAACTGAAGATTTGTTTAACCCTCAACCCCAATTTAGGAAAAATGAACAAGTTAGCGCAAAATGTAATTCACGCTCAGTCTCGCACATTAACGCTTGGTCTCGTTCTTGTCCTGTCGCTTTTGTCGCTGACCGCTAGCGCACAAAATACGGTATCTCGCACCAACGCAAGCGGAACCGTTTCCGGTACAGACGTTGCCACGGTGCAAAAAGCAGCCAACTTTGCCAACGGCGACACTCTTATTATTAGCGGAAACGCTACCCATAACTCAACCGTAAGTCTGACCCCAACGTACAATACGTTTACGGTTCGCTCTAACGGTTCTGATAAACAAACCATCAACGGTTCCGCTAATCCGTTTTATGACATTTCTGGAAACGGCAGTTATACATTCAATTTGAATAATCTGAGTTACAACGGAAATTCAGAGAATATTTCATTTTTGAAAAGCAACTCCTATAGCCAAACCGAAACAATTACAATCAATGCCGATAACGTCTCCTTTGAGGAGTTTAAGCTCAGAACAATTAATATTCAATACGGAAATCTCAATTTTTCAGGCGCCACCAGCCAATCTGCGATTTCGTTCAGCAATAACAGCGCAGGAAACTATGGCGGCGGAGCCATCTACGCTGACAACATGCTGCAATTTTCAAACGGTTCATATACGTTTGAAAAAAACAGCGGCTACTATGGCGGAGCGATTGACTGCAATGGAATAGTTACCTTTTCCAGCGACGCGACTGCAAAATTTATTGAAAATAGCTGTAACACTTATGGCGCCGCTATCGACGCTGAGCGCGGCGTACAATTTTTAGGCGGTTCATATACGTTTGAAAAAAACAGCGCAGGAACGAATGGCGGAGCGATTAAATGCGATGGCAATGTTACCTTTTCCGGCAACTCAACCGCAAATTTTACCGGCAATATGGCTAATTCCAGTGGAAACGACATTTTCACTCACAAATTAAGTTTTACTGACAATGGGACGTATTCCTTTGACGGCGGCATGAATATTGTTACGGAAGTGTCTATCGACAAAGCGCAAGTAAATATTGCCGGACGTCAATATCGACCAGACGATCCAACGACAGAAGATGAAACTAACGAGTATTTGTTGAATAAGGTTACCATTTCGAACGGCGGCAAGTTGAATGCGGATCTTGACTATACCAATTATATCCGCGGAAACTTTACTCTTAACGGTTCGGAGAGTATGATTACCCAGAGTAAAGGCGCTGATTCTGCGACGATCAAGTCCAAATCCGGCAATGGCGTTATGGATTTGACGTATGAGGCTAAAGGCGGCGTTTCCAAGGAAAGCATTTTTATTTCCTCTGGCCGCATTGATATAACCGGTTGTATGGAAGCGACAATTGAAGTCAAAAGGGATGCGGAATTTTCCACGGGAACCGTTGGAAGGCTTGAAACAACAGGCGATTTTGTCGCTGTCGCCGGGGCGCTTCTTATCTTTGAACAGGGCGCCAATTCGTACGATCAACTCATTGCCGATGACGTTACAATCAATAACGACACTAACTTTGACCTTACTCGATTCACG
>JAZQDP010000384.1:0-10207 GCA_045546875.1 Thermoguttaceae bacterium
CGATAAAACTTTAGCGCGTTCGATTGTATCGAACGCGTTTTTTTATACTGAAACGACTTGAGTTTTTCCGATGTTAAGCCTCTAGCTGCTAGCTTCTAGCTATTAGCTTGATAAACCTGATTCGTGCGTTATCGCAAGAAATAGGGATAACTAAGCTAGCGGCTAGTAGCAACCTGCTTCCGGGGGAGAGTATTACCCGCTAACATACAGACAATGTTTTGCGGACAATGTGCGCGTCCCGGAAGTTTCGAAAAACTCAAGTCGTTTCAGTATTTTAGATGTTCCCGATATTATTCACTGAAACAGATCGTCCTCGTCTTCGTCGGCTGCTGGAGCTTCGTTGGTAGTATCGTTCTTTTCTTCTGCGGCTGAATCGTCGCCGAAGGCATCGTCCTCATCGGCTGGATCGTTGACGCTATCCAGATTGTCAAGATAATCTTGAGCGTCTTTATCTCCTAATTTTGCCGCCTCTTTGATATAATTTAACCCTTGTTGAGCATTAGCTCCCTTATTTTCGTATATAAGCCGTCCCAATCGATACATTCCTAATGGGACTTTTTTGTCAGCGGCTTGTTTAAGAAGATCTATTGCCTTCTTAAAGTCTTTTTTAACGCCAACGCCCATACCGTAGAAGTCGCTTAAAGCAACCAGAGCGTTTAAGTTGCCATCTTTTACCGATTTTTCGACCCATTTAAACGCCTCGTTTTCGTTCTTCTTGGCAATAGCGCCTACATAATAATCCAGACCAATATACAGTTCCGCCTCATCATCTCCTAACGTAGCGGCTTCCTTGATGAGTTGATAGCCTTTCGCAACGTCTTTTTCAACGTTGAATCCATCACAGAGAAAACGACCGTACCAGTACATCGAATGTGGAATTTTATGATTAGCTCCGATCGAGTAACAGATAAGCGCATTTTTACCATCTGGTTTAACGCCAATGCCTCGTAAATAACAATCCCCTAAAAAATCAACCGCAGTTGGAAGATTGCCTTCCAAGGCAGCTTTTTCAATATACCTAAATGCTTCTGCGTCATTTTTGGGAACAAGTATTCCAAAATAATATTCCAGTCCTAATCGGAACATCGCGTCTGGATATTTATTATGTGCCGATTGCTTAAGCCA
Source organism: Thermoguttaceae bacterium (assembly GCA_045546875.1). GTDB lineage: Bacteria > Planctomycetota > Planctomycetia > Pirellulales > Thermoguttaceae > RUG11551. The sequence continues at coordinate 1,126 of JAZQDP010000384.1, forward strand.
ATCGATTCCTTCTTCGACGCTATCTTTGTTGTTTGCGTTTTTTAATAAAAACAGAGACAATAAAAATTGACCGCGCGGGTTATTTCTATCTGCGGCTTTGCGATACCATTCAGTTGCTTCTTCCTGGTTCTGTTTGCTGTCCTCCTTGCGTAATAAAGCGTTTGCATAACAGACCATTGCATCAACGTTTTCCTTTTCCGCTGCCGATTTAAAATATTTGATAGCTTTATCCAGATTGGAATTGACAACAACGCCGTTGTCATAGAATAGCCCGACATTCAATTGCGCCTCACTGTACCCTTTATCAGCCAATTTTTTGTTCCATTCAAAGAAACTTTCTTCGTCAGAAAATAACTCGGAAAGAAAACCGGTTTTGTCGTTTGGGTCATAATCTTTAAAAATAGCGCTGATAGCTTCATTGTCTCCTGATTCAGCATATTTTTTTAATATCTTATAAGGATTCTCGAGATTATCAACGCTTAAAATGTTGACTTCCTGGTACTTTTTAGGAGCAATGGATTCAGGCAGTTTTTCAATACACTTCCCGAATTGACCGAGAAGAAACTGATCGTCGATTGGTAAATAGGTAGTGAGCAGGTCTTCTGGGATAATTCCAATTTTAAATCGGTCTTTTGACTTAAATTCCTTTGTCAGAACGTCCTTTGTTTTGTAATTGTCAACAGGTTGATCGTTAAACAAAAATAAAGGTATCCATGGAAGCGTTTGATTAGAACCGATAAAGCCTTCCAAACGGTTTGGTATTCCAATAACGGCATCAATTTGATGGTTCTGAATTGAAAAGAACGGGAGGTAGTTTGCGCGGTCGTCTGCGATAATCTGATTAACTTTATCGATAAGCGTTAAAGCGTCTTCAAGTGTAAAATTACTATTAGAGGCGGGAAAAATGCAGATTGACAGTTTCTTAAATTCCGTATGAATGGAAATAACGCCAGGGGATTCGACGCTATCTAAAACTGAGGCGCCTTTAGGATCTTCTATTAACAGCTTTCCGCTTGATAAGACAATTGACAAATCATCAATATCAAGTCGTTTATCGAAAGCCTCTGTAAAAGCGCGATTATTCATCTTCAACGCGAAAGAACATTTTTTAACGCGTCCATTTGGGGCAATAATTGTTTTGCTGGTAGTTGGGACAGCTTCAGCGGTAAATGATTTATTGCCTTGTTGAATTGACAATTCCAGCCTGGAAGTGTTATCAAAACGGTATGGGTCTGAACCGAGATTGATAAAAAGAAGCGTTACGATTAATTTTCGATTAAATCGTTTATCGACAGGAACAGAACGGTTTTCGTTGTCAATGCCGCCAACGCGAGCGAAATGCGCCTGTTCGATAATATCGCTGTCAGGGTCGTTTGTTTCCGTCCATTGTTCTACGATAGAGTCGGTAAACCATGCCAGTTTATCTGGAACGATTCCCAGATTTTCGCTGTTGGCAAAACTCGATGTTCCGCTCATAAAAGCGAACAGCGTTGCCAGAATTGCAATAAGGCTTTTTTTCATGTCGATTGCTCCGATTGCGTTAAGGTGTGTGAAAAAATTATAGCGCGTGAGCGCAAGTCATATTATCGTTGACGACGCATTATTCAAACGGGTCTTCTTCATCGTCCAAATTCACGTCGTCGTTTTCGTCAATGTCATAATCCAGGGGGGAGCCTGAATGGTCTTCTTTGGATTGAGAGCCTTTGTCATCCTCTGTCGCGTTGGCGTCCTCATCGTCATCGTCGCTAACGTTGATTTCGTCGAGTTGATTGAGGTATTTTTGGGCTTCCGGGTCGCCCATTCGCGCGGCGGCGTCGATGTAATTGTATCCCATTTGGGAATTATTGGAATCGCTGTCTTCATAGAGATGCTGACCCCATCGGAAGATGCCGTACGGATCTTCTTCGTCTGCCGATTTCTTGTATAGTTCAAAAGCTTTTTCCGGGTCGGCTTTGACGCCAAATCCCGTTTTATAAAAATCGCCCAAGTAAGCTATGGCGGTTGGATTGTCGTGATTAGCCGCTTTTTCAATCCACGAAAACGCTTTTTGAGGATTTTGTTTAACGTTTTTGCCGTCCATATAGGCTTTTCCCATAAACAACTCTGCTTTGTCATAGCCTTTTAATGCGGCGTCTTTGATTAAACGAAACCCTTTTGTGAAGTCTTTGGGGATATTATAGCCATCGCATAAAAATCGCCCGTACCAGAACATCGATTCCGGCACGCCGTCTAAAGCGCCAAGACCGTAAAACAGAACTGCTGCGTTTCCGTTTCGCTCAACGCCAATGCCATTGAGATAAAAACGTCCCAAAGCGTTATTGGCAAGAGGGTAGCCGCTCTGAGCCGCTTGTTCGATGAGAGAAAACGCCTTTTTGTCGTCTTGCGGAACGCCATCGCCAAAGAGATACTGTATTCCTAACGCGTAAAGCGCTTCTGGATAATTCAGGTCAGCCGATTTCTGAAGCCATTCAATACTTTCTTTGAGTATTTCAGGATTATCGTGTTCTTTACGCAGTAATTCTTTCGCCAAAATGTATTGCGCTCGAAAGTTGCCCAGTTCGGCAGATTTGCGATACCATTTTAACGATTCGTCGAGATTGTCTTGATTCTCTCGGTAGAGAGTGTTTGCGTAACAAACCATTGCTTCGGCGTTGCCTTGATCAGCTGCCATTTTATAGTATTTTACCGCTTTAGACAGATTTTCTTTTATCCCTAAACCGTTTTCGTAATACAAACCCGCGCTCAACTGAGCCTGAACGTATCCTTTGTCGGACAACCCTTTTAACCATTGCAATGCATCTTCGTAATCCTCGAATAAAAAGCCGCCTTTGAACGGTTTCTCTTCCGGGTTATACGTTCTACCGATTACCTCAATGGCTTCATTGTCTCCCGATTCAGCAAATTCCTTCAGTTTCAAATAGGACTTTTCCAGATCGTTCATATAATTGACCTCTTGGAACCTTTTAGGCGCTATGTCTTCGGGAAGCTGGGCAATATTATCTTTAAATTCGTTAATGAGCAATGTATTAAAAGGGAGCGAAGGAAGGTAAATTTTTAGCAGATAGAGCGGGAATACTCCGATTTGTAAAACGTCGTTAGAACCAAATGGCTTTTTCAGCAGTTCAGCCGTGTTGTCTTTTGCTATCGGGGAGCCGTTATAGGAAAAGAGCAGAATATCCTGCGCTTCTTTATCAATTGTATTTGGGATGTCAAATAATTTTTCGATAGCGCCGTCTTTGATGGCGATGGCGTCCATTTGAGGCGATTTTGGTGCAGTGATGGCATATATTTGGTTGATGCTCTTTACAACGTCTTGAACAGTGTATGTTTTCCCAATTTCAGGGAAAAAATAAAAAGGAGATGGTCCGGCATGAGACAGAATGTCAAATTTTCCGGGCGCTCCAACGTTGTCTAAAACAGAGGCGCCTTGCGCGTCTTCAATAAGCAGTTTTCCGCTAAGCGGGTTAATTGATAAATCGGCAATAGCCGTTCTGTTGTCGAAGGCGTCTACAAACGCGCGATTGTTCATTTTAATAATAAACGAACAGTATTTTATTCGACCGTTAGGAGTAATAAACGTTTTGACCGAGGTTGGCGTTGCGTCAACGCGAATTGTTTTAGAACCATTTTGAATGGAGGCTTCCAGACGGGATTCGTTATCGAAATGACAGGTTTGAGAACCCAGATTGAGAAAATGAAGCGTAATGACGAGTTGTCGATTAAACCGTTTTGCAATTGGGACGAAATCGTATTCGCCTTTTTCGGATCTGTTGATAGCCCAGTGAACCTGTTCAAAGGATTCGCTGTCGAGATCTGCGGATTGAGTCCATTGTTCAGAAATGGATTCGACGCCCCAAGTCAAGACGCCGGGAATGATGCCGCGGTATTCGTTATCGGCATAGCTAACAGAAAAGTTGTAAAAAAGAGAAAAAGTTGTTAAAACGCCAATTAAAAACCTGTTCATGTTTGAATACTCCTAAAACTGTGATGATTTATTGAGCGCTGAAATAAATCTTGAGATTAATTATTATGATTATACCCAATTGAATAATACTCACAATAGGGGGGAGAGCGGCGCCCCAGAAGTCATATTTTGGATTGCAGCGCCATGATTTTTCGTTGCAGTGGTTATAATCAACGCTTTAATTATAATTGTCATATCCGGATTAACCCATAAAAACGGCGTCATAGTTCCCAAAACAGTCCCGCTATTATCAGTTTAAACGACGAATTTTTTGAGATGTGACGCGATTTTAAAAGAATTTCGAAAAATTTTTAAAATTTTTTTGTAGGGGGGCTTTTTTTGTCAAAAATACATGTTATACTAATAACATTATGAGAAGAAAATACACCGACATTCCGACCTCCACAACTTTGTTAGAGTTGTGCCGTAAAAATGATCCCGGCGCATGGGATCGACTTGAAAAAGTTTTTAAGAAGCTCGTATTGACCTGGCTCAAGGAGTACGACGTTCCTGCCGCTGACTGCGAAAAAGTGTTCCAGGACGTTTGGACTTCCTTGTCAGGACAATTCAAAAAGTTCCGCGTTGGGCTTCCCGGCAAGTTCCGGAACTGGCTTCGAACGATTACTCATTCTGCTGCTGTAGACTATCTTAAAAACAATAAGAAGGGCAGCAAAACCAAGTCGCCTAAAGGCGAATCCAAAATTCTTGACCCTGACTTTGACGCCAGCCTTATCACTACAGCGCAAGAGATTAAGGAACGCGCCTTCGTCAACCGTCAAATCATGACTTTGATTAAAGACTGCTTCAATCCGGTGCACCTCAAGGCATTCGAATTGGTTTCGGTCAAAGGCATGTCCTCGATGGCTGCTGCTGAACAGCTCCATCTCACTCCCGATAACATTCGTCAAATCAACTGCCGTATTCGTAAACGAATTCGCGAAGAATTTGACGGCTTGCTCTAATTTTAACACGTAGGGCGCTTTCGGTATTTAATTTTTGGTTCATCCGACAAGTTGGTACCTGTGAACTAAAAAACAGATGTTTTGTCCGTCCAAAAGTTTTTTTAACACGAAACACACGAAAAGAACGAAACAAACGAAAGGATTATTTTATAATCCTAAATTTTTCGTGTTCTTCGCTTATTTTGTGTTTTTCGTGTTAAAAATCGAATGATTAACAAACGATTATTGATTTATCAATTAACCAATCGGCGAAAATCCGTTTAATCTGTAAAATCCGTGTACGGACTGACCCGCACAAACGCTAGGTACCAACTTACTGGAAGAGCCGTATAATTTTTCTACTTGAAATTTCCCCCAAAAAAGAGCTATTAGCCAGGAGCTATTTCATAAGCTCGCAGGCGCCAACTTCAGGATGAGCCTAAATTCCCTTGCCCATTTCTCGCGCGTCGTCAACGAACTTTGTGCCATTGACGGTTCCTTTTTCGTAAACGCCGTCGGCGCAGACCATGCCGCATTCTTCGCTGCCTTCATAGCAGGCGAGGAACCCGCGCAGAGGAGCCAATACGAGGTCAAACATCTTCCGGTTGGTTTCCGCCATGGTAAGAATGTAGTAGAACTTCTTGTTCGTCAGCTGGGGATAAATGACAACCGTGCGGTCAAACAACGCTTTGAGCTGGGCGGAAATCGAAAAGAAGTAAACGGGCGACGCCAGAACGAGAACGTCAGCCGCCATCATCTTGTCGATAACGCTCTGCGCGTCGTCCTTGATCTCGCATTTACCCGTCTTTTGACAGGCGTAACAACCGGTGCAGTACCCGATGTTCAAGTCTGCAATACGCACGATTTCAACGTCGGCGCCCTTTTCGCGCGCGCCTTCGGTAAACGCGTTGCAGAGGATGTCGGAATTTCCGCCTTTTCGCGGCGAGGATGAAATAACCAAAACTTTTTTACTCATTACTTGACTCCTTTTTTCTGTTTGTTAAAAATGATTCGTTACATACGAATGACGCGTTGAGGAATGTTTCTCCTGGTTGTCATTCGTTTGCGTTGAAATCCCCCGTGGTAAAAGCGCCCGACTCAATCTTATTTTCCCATTACTTGTAGTTCCTGATTCGGACGTCGATGGACGTACCCTTGAGCAGTTCAGCGACTCGCTTGACAGGCGTTTCTGAATAGTGGTACGGGAAAAGCGTTTTCGGCTGTATCGTCTTCGCCGCTTTGGCGACCTGTTCCGGGGTCATCGTGTACGGCTGATTACAGGGCAGGAACGCTACGTCGATATCCTTCAGCGCCGCCATTTCGGGAATGTCCTCCGTGTCGCCGGCAATGTAGATGCGAAGCCCGTCGATGGTCAGCACGTAGCCGTTGTCGCGTCCTTTGGGATGGAACTGCGTATGCCCGGGCGTCGTGTTGTAGGCGGGGACGACGTCAAGCTGGATGTCTTTGGCAATCTTGCGGCTATCGCCGTTTTTGAGAGCAACGCCTGAACCGAGTTTCTTTTGAACGGCGGGATTGACGATAATCTGAGTTCCAGCCTTCTTAAGTGCAGCGATGGCAGTGGGGTCAAAGTGGTCAAAATGCTCGTGCGTGATGAGAATGACGTCCGCCTTCGGAAACGCCGAGTAGTTCGTCTTAGGCTCGTACTGTGTGACGGGATCGACCTGAATTTCCAGCCCGTCGTACTGGATTCGCAGGCTGGCGTGCTTGATAGCGGTAATTGTTACCGTTTTACCGCTCTTTGTCTTGAACTCGTCCGTCTGAAAATTGCCGGACGCGAAGCATCCTGTTGTGAATGAAATTGTCATAACAATTACGGCGAAAAGGGTTAATGGTTTCATGGCTATTAGTCCTCTATGTTTTGGAGTTTATCTCACGCGAAGTCTGCGAAGGATTGTTTGAAAGGTTGTCTCACGCAAAGTTCGCAAAGTCCGCGAAGGATTGTTTGAAGGGTTGTTTGAAGGATTGCCTCACGCAAAGTTCGCAAAGTCCGCGAAGGATTGTTTTGGGGATTGCCTCACGCAAAGTTCGCAAAGGAAACATTTTATTCTTTGCATGTTTTTTCGACTCTTTAGGTAACTGTACGCTTCGCAGTTTGCGAGTTGCGAGTTTTGAAAGCGACCAACGGGAGCGGGTTTTGGCAATCGCACGGTAGTGCGAACTGGGAGCGGCGCCTCGCCGCCTCACGCAAAGTTCGCAAAGTCCGCGAAGGGTTGTTGAGGGATTGTCTCACGCAAAGTTCACAAAGTCCGCGAAGGTTTGTTTGAAGGGTTGTCTCACGCAAAGTTCGCAAAGTCCGCGAAGGGTTGTTTGAGGGATCGTCTCACGCAAAGTTCGCAAAGGAAACATTTTATTCTTTGCATGTTTTTTCGACTCTTTAGGTAACTGTACGCTTTGCAGTTTGCGAGTTGCGAGTTTTGAAAGCGACCAACGGGAGCGGGTTTTGGCAATCGCACGGTAGTGCGAACTGGGAGCGGCGCCTCGCCGCCTCACGCAAAGTTCGCAAAGTCCGCGAAGGATTGTTGAGGGATTGTCTCACGCAAAGTTCGCAAAGTCCGCGAAGTATTTTAAATTTTAAAGGTTGTTTACGATGCGTTCTATTCCATTCTGGAGGGATGGCATTCCAAAGTTTATGACGAATCCAAGACGTTTGTCAAGGAAGCGAAGGTAGGTAAGACATTGCTTGGAGAAAACGGGTTCATTCCGGCTGACAGATTTCAACTCAACTATGACAGCCTCGTCCACCAACAGATCAACACGAAACATATTGTCGTACTTGATCCCGTTGAATGTTACCCCACAAGACCTCTCTTCTTCGACAAAATGACCAAGCCTCCGCAGTTCAGACGCTAGGATAACGCGATACGCTTTTTCGAGCAATCCACTCCCAAACTGCGTATGAATTGCAAACGCAGAATCCAGAATGTCTTTCCCTATCTTCTCTATATCCATATCTAAATTTCAACTTTCAAAACTATGCGAACCGTACATTACATTTCAGTCAGTACAGCTTGACTTAACTCTAGTTTTAAAACTTTGCGAACTTCGCGTACTTTGCGTGAGATTTATTAAATCAATCTCCTACATCAACACTCTGCGAACCTCGCGTGTGATTTTTTTAACCATCCTTTTTTAAAACTTTGCGAACTTCGCGTACTTTGCGTGAGATTTTATTGAATTATTCCTGCGATTGCTCCTTTCGTTGGGTTAGTCGTGTGATAGCGATTTCTCCACCAGCCGCTTGCCGAGGGCGCGGGCGTTGGCGAGGTCGATCGGGAACTGTTCGTCTCGGTGGGCGCGTTTTGCCGATTCGTCGATGATGTTGACGTCGTACCGCGAGTAGTCGGCAAACTGGTACGTGTCGCAGGCGTAAAGCGTTTCCGACGCGCCGAATACGGTTTCAAGCGTTTGCGTGTTTGATTCGAGCAGCGTTGGATAGTTCCACTCATCCAGCCATTTTTCTGGAATGTTCATCGTGAAGATGTTGGCAGTTTGGATAACCTTGTCTCGGCAGGTGAGCGGCTTGCCGTCTTCGTAATGGTAGCTGTACACCGGGAACGCCAGCCGTTCCAAAAAAGCGCGATACACGCCTGTCGGATAACTAAAGTAAATCGGCGAACCGAGAACGATAACGTCCGCCATGCGGGCGCGTTCAAGGATTGGGCGCAAGTCGTCTCGAATCGCGCAGACGCCGTTCGTCTTCGCGTTTTTGAGCTTGCAGGCGAAACAGCTCTTGCAGCCGGGAAACTTGACGTCGTATAGGTGTACGAGTTCTGTTGTCGCCCCGGCTTCTTCCGCTCCGGCTTTTGCGGACTCTAATAATTTGTGTGTGTTCCAGTTCTTGCGCGGACTGGCGTTGAAAAACATTGCAAACGGTTTGTTGTCTATCATGTTGAAGCTCCTTTTTAGTTGTTCATCTCGAATTGTTCAATGGTGAACTTGCCAGCGTCGTTCATGATGCCGCCGTACTTGACGAACGGTTCAGACTTCATGTGAGCGTCAAGCGCGGCTTTGTCGCGCCACGTTTCGCAGAAGAACAGAATGTCAGGGCGAGTTCCGCTTACGAACACGTCGTAAGCAACGCAGCCATCCTGTTTGACCGATTCCGCGACAAGTTCCTTGGCGGCTTTAAACGCTTCGTCAAGACGTCCGTCTTTAG
>JAZQDP010000385.1:0-2159 GCA_045546875.1 Thermoguttaceae bacterium
GCTTGATGGGCGAGGCAGAAAACGAAGCGAGAAACAGAGTCGCGTCGTTATTGCAGCAGTACGCCAGCGAAAAAACGCCGTCCGTATTGGATACAAAGTTCAAAGGCACTGTTGAAGCGTATAAGGCGGAAATCGAAAACCAGCAACGAGGGCAAATGGACGGAAAAGACGTTAAACTTGAAAACATAAAAACAATTCTGGAAAGAGACGAACAGCGAAAACAACAGAACGAACAAAAAATAATCGAAATCGGACGCCAAATTGTGGCGAATCTTCAGGGGGTTTAATATGGCGCGAATAATTGACGAAAAACGCGGCGGAAACAGCGGCAGTAAAAAAGCAACCATTAACAGCGCGGGAAGAATTACCCAAATCGACAAAGATTTTACAATAGTTTATACCGTCTTAGGCGAACAGACAGATACCCCGGCGGTTATTCTGGGGTTAAATGGTATTCCAGCCCTTGGAAGTATCAGAGAAGGGCTGGTTTGTAAAAGCGTAACCACATCAAAGAAAGACATCGTTGTTGAGGACGGAACTATAAAAAGCCTCTGGACTGTAACCGCAGAATATAGCAACGATTTAGAAAGCACAGACCCGACAGAACTGCCCCCCGAAGTGCGGTGGACATCAGAACAGTATGAAGAGGTTCTAAAAGAAGACGTACAAGACAACAACAAAAAAGTTGTTACAAAGTGCGGAGAGCCTCTATTACTGACTGTTAAAAGGGTTATTCCAGTTCTGACAATCAAACGGACTGAAAACGCGCCCTTTGACCCAACAAAAATAATCAACTATACGAATACAGTCAACGGTTCGGCATACTGGGGGGCGCCGAGCGAGCACGCTCTATTAGCCTCTATTGACGCGAATTATAAACAGGTTGAAACCGTAAATCAGGGTAAAAAGTGGTTTGTGGACGTAACCTATATTATAAAATTTAGGTTCGTTCCAAATGAAACGCAACCTTGGAAAGCGAAAATTTTACACGCGGGGACGAAGTACTTTCCAAAAGCAGGGGCGGAAGCGCAGAAGTGGATGGACGTAGCCGGTAATTGCGGGGTTATAAACCTTGACGCAAACGGTCTAAAACTGCCTGACAATCAGAAGCCGGTCTATCTTGATTTTAACGTCTATCGGGTTGCAAGGTGGGGTAGTCTACATATAGACCCGAGCGATTTAGGAAGCTTTTTTGTATAATGTACGGGTTTGAAAAAAAAGATACTGCCGAAAAGCTAAAGAAGCTGGTTGAACCGTCGTTCGAACGGACGAACGCAGAACAGGCGGGGTGGGTTACGCAAGGCGGACCTCAAATTAGAGCGTATGTAGCGCAGCCGGTTACAGACATTCCAGGCGCGATCCGCATAAAGTGCCAAGACAGCGATGGACATGTATTTTTTCGACCGTTGCTAGGCAAAGGAACCGTATATATTCATGAAAGGGATATAGACGGCAGCGCCCCGGCAGATTATACAAAAGTTAGGCGTTATCCCTTGCGTTCCGATCCACAGAAACGGGTCGAGCCTTATCTAAGAACAGCCTACAATCTATGCCCCGAATCAATCGTCGGCGATGGGGACGGGGAGAGTCTAGGGTGTCCTGATACGATGCTTTTTTGCGTAGAAGACATTAAGGGCGACCTCTACATAGTCAAAGTCTGCCAATGGGACTGCTTTTCTTCTTCCAGTTCATGGAACAGTTCCGGAAGCGACAGTTCATCAGGAAACGACGAATCGGAAAGCGGCGGCAGTTCGTTTAGTGAAAGCGGCGGCGAACGTTATTGTCGTGAATCGGCTGACGTGCCCTTTGTATCGTCTATCAGTTTTGAAAAAGGAGTTTTGAGTTGGTGCGCTGGTTACCTACACTTCAGGAACGGGCATTTTTGCGGTTACGATACATCTTGCGATGATGGAGGAAGCGATCGGAGAAAGAAAGAAGGCGGCGAAGGTAACAGTGGGCGAATTGATTTGTGCAATCTGGAATGTCCGTCCAGTTCGTCAGACAGCAGTTCCGGAAGCGGAAGCAGTTCCGAAGGCGGAAGCAGTTCCGGAGGTGGAAGCAGTTCTGGGAGCGGAAGCAGTTCCGAAGGCGGAAGCAGTTCCGGAGGTGGAAGCAGTTCTGGGAGCGGAAGCAGTTCCGAAGGCGGAAGCAGTTCCGGA
>JAZQDP010000386.1:0-2970 GCA_045546875.1 Thermoguttaceae bacterium
CGTCGTTATCAAGTATGACGATGTATCACAGGCAGAAAAGGACATGGTGAAGGTCGTCGGCAGACAGTATGCCGCACACGGCATCACCAAACCGGGACGCCTTGTCAACCTCACCAAAGAAACGGCGACGACCTAATGAAGGCGCGGTTGATCAAAGACGCGAGAATCAAACATAAAGCGGGGGAAATCGTCGAGGTTTCCCCGGCTGAGTATAGATTTCTTGTGTCGGTGAACGTGGCAAAGCCCGTTCAGGTTGAAACACCGAAGAAAGGACGCGGCAAAAAATGAAACTTCTTATCGGCATTCCATCAACCGATTTTCTGCATGTTGAATTCGTGAAGTCGCTGACTAACCTGATTCTGCGACTGAAAGAAGACATGATCGATTTTACGGTTCACTTCGAAACGGGAACGCTTGTATATGTGGCGCGGGACAACATCGCGTGTAAAGCGATCAATGAAGGCTATACGCATGTTTTATGGTTAGACAGCGATATGGTTTTCACCGACGACTTTCTTGACGCGTTAATGTTCTGCGGAAAACCGTTTGTATGCGGTATTTTCCACAGCAGAAGAAAAGGGTATCATTCAGCATTGTTCAAGTGCATCGATTTGAATCACCTTGAACGGTTTGAAGAATACCCGACCGAACCGTTTGAAGTTGCCGGTTGCGGTTTCGCGGGCGTGCTGATCGAAACGGACGTCCTGAAGCAGGTCATGATTAAGCATGGTACGTGTTTCCTTCCGCTGAAACGCTATGGTGAAGACTTAGCGTTCTGCAAACGCGCGTCAGAAATGGGGTTCAAAATTTACGCCGAACCAACCGCCGTTATGGGGCACGTAGGGCACATAACTATATATCCAGAAGATCACGAAAAATGGAAAGCTGAAACAGGGGGTCGGGTTTAATGTCATTATTGATAAAAGCAAAAATGGCGTGCCGTGTCAGTGAATCGACTGTCACATACAACGACGAACTGACTAGTCTGATTGAAGCGGCACTTGCTGACCTTGGGATAACGGATATCGACGAAGCGAAATTGACAGCAGAAGACACAGACCCGCTAATCGAACGCGCGGTTATGACTTACTGCAAAATGAATTTCGGTTTCGCTGTCCTGACCAATGATCAGTATGACCGGCTGAAATCGTCATATGACGAACAGAAAAGTCAGTTGCTTATGTCATCTTCTTATACAAATTGGGGGAATTCAAATGCGTGAAGGCGGGATTATGCGTCTGTACGCGCTTGAAAACGTAGCGACGCCCGGATTTATGCCGGTTGATAAACTGGTGTATAAAAGCGAATATTACTGTTCGAAGGTCACGACAGGTATCACAAGACGATACGCGGCATTAGGCGCAAACCGTGACTATTCAGCGGTCGTTAAATGTTGGAACTGTACGCTGACCGACGACGTAAAATACGCAATGGACGAAGACGGGGTGCAGTATCGGATTGACTTCGCGCAACCAATTCACGAAGAAGACGCGGTTGAATTAACGTTAGTGAGGTTGGAAGATTTCTATGACGTTGCAGAATAAATTATCGCAGATCGGAACGTCGTTCGCGACGCTTACGCGATACTGCTATCACTATTACAGACCCGTAAAGCATACACCGTGCATCATATGGGCAGAAACCGGCGAAAACAATTCTTTCAATAGCGATAACAGCAAATCTGAACAGCGAATCATAGGTACGGTCGATTGCTTCACAAAGACGGAATTTGACCCGCTTCTTGATAGCGTTCAAGAAATGTTCGAAACCTTAGGGCTGACATGGAGTCTTGACACCGTCCAGTACGAAGACGAAACGAACCTGATTCACTATACGTGGTCTTGGGGGGTGGCGCACTTTGGCAAAACTTAAAGTCAAAATGCATGAGTTAGAGAAGTACGAAGCGAACCTTCTGTCGCTTTATACCTTATCACGCACCATGATAGGCGAAGCTATTTATGACGGTGCGGGGGTCGTTGCCGATGCTGTGAAAGCATCAATCGAAACGATCCCGATTGACGACCGTTACGCGACCGGGAACACAGCCTTGTACGGTATCACCGAAGAACAGAAACAGGGTTTGCGTGAAGGTTTCGGTATCGCACCGATGCGGAACGACAACGGATATATGCACGTAAAGTTAGGTTTCGACGGGTACAATTCGGTTAGAACGAAGAAATACCCAAACGGTCAGCCGAATAGCCTGATTGCACGGTCGGTCAACACAGGTACTTCATTTCGACAACGTTTCCCATTTATTGACAATGCCGCGAATCAATCACGTTCGGCGGCAGAACAGAAGATGATACAAAAATTTGAAGAATCAGTTAATAAAGTCATGTCTTGAACAAAAGGGGGTTCAAAAAAATGGCGGCAGGTAGAGTTTGTACGGGTTATTCAAAACCCTATGTTGCACTGTATTCGGCAACCGGCGGCAACGTTACATATTCAAGCGGTCAGATTCTGGCGCGCGGTGTTTCCGTTTCCGCTTCTGCTGAGTCAGCAGATGATAATAATTTTTATGCTGATAACGTGATCTCCGAGTCTGAGAACGGCGTTTTCACCTCAGGTGAACTTTCGATGACCGTTGATGGTCTTCTGGGTACGGCAGAAAAGCTGATCATGGGTCTTCCCGCGTCAACAAGCGGGTTCACCGATTACGACGACGATCAGGTTGTCCCGGACGTTGGCGTGGGTTTCATTGCGCGGTATATGTCAGGCGGCGTCGTCACATACGTTCCGTACATTTTCCCGCGTTGTCAGTTCAGTTTTCCTAACGTTGACGCGGCGACACAGGAAGAAAACATTGACTGGCAGACGACCGATCTGACAGCAACCATCAAGCGTGCGGAAAATGCAAAGCGCACTTGGAAGAAGGTTGGTGACCCGGTAGAGACAGAAGCGGCGGCAGAAGCGGCAATCAAGACTTTCTTCAATATCACCTGATAGAAAGGAACAATAAAAAATGAA
>JAZQDP010000387.1:0-10271 GCA_045546875.1 Thermoguttaceae bacterium
CGCACGTATTAATAATTCCAAAAAAGCCCCAATTGTGTGTATTATCAGAATTACAAATACGAAGTTCTTTGTTAATTCCTCGTCATACATAAATCTGCAATAAAGCGCAGCAATTGTAAATAATAAGCTGAAGCAAACGCACCTTGTAAGACCGTCATATTTATAAAAGGCATAATCATGGAATATCTCTATTTGACTTTTCATTTGATTTTTAAGTACGGATAACTGTTATGCCATACAGGACTAAAAGTGGTAAATGGAAAGCGATAAGGACGTTATTAAAGCGTAACTTCGTTCGCTAACGCTCACTGCGTTACCGCCTTTCATTACTTTGCGTTCTTTGCAGCTTAAAATTCTTTGGCGGACTTACGTCCGCAATCCAGAATGGTTTTTGGCTGCGTCGCAGGAAGTCAGCGGGGCGCTGGACAAGGCGGCGCCTGGTGGCGCCGCACTCCCAGTCGCAAGTGTTACACAAAAATCTCTTGCAACTATTCTTGCGGTTCCGGTTTCTTTTCCCATCTCAGTCCGAAGACGGTCAGTTTGCCGGCTTTTTCCAGAGCGGCGCGGAGTTCGGGCAGGTCGTAAAGCTGTAACGCGCCATGAACGACGCTGGCGTACGGCGTTGTGGAATACCCGCCGTTTTCGACCATGTTCGTCCAGCTGACAAGCGTATTGACAACCGTCAAATGACCGAACGTATCCGGTTCGCAAAATTCCGCGTGCAGAGCGGGAATGGTCGCCTCGTTCATCGCGATACAGTCCACGTTAGTCGCCTTGAGTTCCGTTTTGAGGTATCGGCTCAGGTTGAACAGGTCTTCGGCGCGGAACCCGACGTATGTCTTGTTCAGGTCAAAGGCGAAGTAGCAATCCCAACCGTCCTGACCGAAATTAGCGCATCTAAAGTAATTCTGATTGAGCTGCTGCGTTTCGCCGTAGCCGCGCAGGTCAACGGTCAATACCGGTTTGCCGCTTTCCAGAAGCCCGTTGACAATATCCAATCCGTCCGTTTTGCCTTTGTCGCTGACAAAAAGGGTCGCCTTGGACATGTCAGCGTTGCGCGGAACGAGCCAAAGAGCGGTTAAGTACAGTTTCGGCTCGACCTGAAATACGATTCGCTTCGCTTCAGCCAACGCGGGGGTTTGACCTTCAGCCGCAGCAGTTAGCTCTGGCACGTCTTCAGACGACAAAACGGTCAGGGCGGGAACGTCTTTGGATTCCTGGAACAAAGCCTGCTGACGGACTTTCGTTCGCAATTCATCTTCCGGCGTCTGTGACCAAATCTCGGCGCGTTTAGCTGTAAGTTCCTTTGCGTAATCGCGGTTGATGTCGAACGTCGTTCTCGATCCGGGGATGCTCTGAACGTTGCCAGTTTCTATTACAAGATATTCTTTTTCCGACAATTCCAGCGTTCCTTTCGGTTCGACAATCGGGTCAGTTTTGTTCGGTCCGACAACAGCTTCGCTCCCGCCGACGAGGAACCGGTGCATAAATCGAGCGGTTGCTACTCGCAAGGTCAAGTCATAACCGTGCGTGTTGTCTGTCTCCGCCAGGGTCATCCGTTCCGGATAGGTCAGCAAACCGAACATGCGTTTGGAATATCTGTAGGACTCCCACGTCTGTTTAATCGGGAAGAAGTCTTTTGTCGCAGAGCCGATCATGGTCGGTTTGGGCGCGCGCATGATGCAGTAGTCCGCATGTTCCAGCCCGAATTCCAGCTGACCGAAAACGTGCTGTTCGGAGTCGGATTCCGGCTGACCGCGGCGATACATGCCCGTCAGAGATGTTAAGTAACACAGCGACGCGGCGACTTCGATTCGTTCGTCCAGAGCCATGAAATACGCAGTCTGCGTTCCGCCTCCGGAAAGACCGCACGCGCCAATCGACTTCGGGTCAATTTCCGGACGCGACTGTAAATAGTCGATTCCGCGCATACCGTCCCAGATTTCAAACCAGCTCGTGTTGCGTCCCAACGCCATCGAGCCAATTCCCAGCAGGTTGTGAGCGTGAACGGAAATAGGCGGGCGGGGCGTGGTGAACTGGAATCGTTCGCCCTGATCAATCGGGTCGAAAATCAAAGCCGCCATGCCGTTGAGAGCCAGCAGAGCGGAGACGCGCTGATAGGCAGCGTACCCTTTCCCGTTGGCGGAATGACCGCAGGCAACCAGAACGCCGGGCCACGGCTTGGGGTATTTCGTTTCGTCCGGCAGGAACAGGTTTGCCGTTACCCAGAAGTTGGGCTGCGATTCAAAGCGAACCTTTTCAACCGTGTATCCTTCTTTCTGAACTGTTCCTGTTACAACCGGATTGAGCGGGTTTCGTTCCGGGAACGCGCCGATTTGCTTAAAGAAGAAATCCTTGCGCTCTTTTTGATACTGCGCAATCTGTTCCGGCGTTTTCGCCTTTTCGTAATTCTCGATCCAGCGCTGTTCCGCTTTGACGAGCAGCGTCAGCATCCATTCGTGCATCATGAACCGCGGTTCAATCTCAACGCCGTCCGCATTCTTGACAATTCCTTTCGGCAAAGCCTTGACGGAAAGAATGCTCTGATTAACAAGGCGGGGAGCAATCAAGCCGTTTTGAATAACCAGATCGGGATTTATACCCAGGTTTTCGTAGAATTCTACAATGTCTTTATGGAGAAAGACCTTTCCTTTGACAATCGGCTGAATTTCCGCCGCAGACGCGCGAGCGATATTGCTCAAGGCGTTGACAACGTCAAAGAAAATGTAACGACCCGTCGCAGGCGCGGGGAAATTAATTCTGACCGTCTTGACCGGTTTCTCGTACTTCGGATAAACGACGCCCGTCCAGACCGGTTCGCCTTTGTCCTCCAAACTGTCGCAGACGTAAACCTTGACGTTCTCGAACGTGCCGTTAGTCAAATCTTCACGGGGCGTGTAGTCGAAACCCTCGACAGTCATCGGCTCCAGCAGATCCAGCGCGATCCAATGGGGCGGATCGACAGCGGGAGCGTCAAAGCGAGTGTGCCAAAACGTATGCAGATTGCCATCGCAGGCGCGAAATGCTTCGTTGCCGCGGTTTTCGCTGTTGACGATAATGTCGATTTTACAAACGCGGGGAGGCGTCCCCGGCTGCGGCTCGTCCTGAGCCTGAATGATGTTACATGGCGCCATGACGCACAACGCCAGAGCGTAAATCGAAATGAAATGTTTGATTTGGAATCTCATAATACTTGTATAAAAATAATGGAACAAAACAAATTGACAATAGAAATATCTACTGTCCCCCCAATTGATTATTCTAACGTTGGATAAACCCTTTCGCCTTTAAGCTGTTTTTCCTGCAGTTCCGGCTCGTAGACGCTGTAGAACGGCGAGAGCATATCCAACCAAAGAGCGATTCTATGTCGCTCTTCGGGCGTCAGTTTCACACCGTAATGCCCCTTGTCCAACAACGGCAGAAGCGGGGATTTCAGCGCGCCGAACTGTCCAGGAATTGTTCTGGTTGGGTTGCCGTAATCGTGAAACGCCCAGCCGTTAAACGTCAAATTGTAATACGACTGATAAAACGTCGCTTTATGATACTTTTTATATGGCTCTTTCGCCAGCGAGAACGTTTTAGATTCCGGCTTGGCATGACATTCGACGCAATGTTTGTCGAGGATGGGCTGAACCAGTTCAACGAAGTTGGCGGGACGGCTTCCTTCTACATCCGGCTGCGGTATAGACGCCGGGCGGGTAAACGCCGACGGCAGGACGCTTGACGAGCGGGTAATCTGCCCTTTGGGTTCGTGACAGCCAACGCAGGAGACGTTGTCGCCGGGCTGGAAGTACGTCCCGGAACGCATCGACTGCACTGCGTTTCCGTTTTCGTCCAGAGCCTGGAAGAGCACTTCCATCTGAGCGGGAACCATAAAATGCGCCGAGCCGTCTTCTTCAACGGGAACCGTTCCGATAACGCCGCGAACCGGGCTGATAGTTGCCGTATGTAACGTCGTTTCTTCCTGTCGTCCAATATGGTAGAGCCAGCCGGACGGCACGGACATCGCGTAAATCTGGACGATTCTCAACGATTTAATTTTCGTATTCTCCGGCCACGGTTTGAGGCTTTGGTACACGTTGGCTATCGTTACTTCCGCCTGCGGACGCGTTTTCCAGTCCCGGTCGGGGAACGAGATGTATTCCTGCGACGGAATCTCTCCCGGCTTGACCAGTTCCGGCGCAACGGTCGGCTTGGGACGCTTAATCAGCGGGAGAACGGTCGCGCAGCCGATTTCCGGGTCGCGATAAATCAGCTCTCTGTTGCCAAACCGGTCGAGAAGATAAATTCCGTAGTCGCCGCGGCGATACTTCTTTCCCTCCATGCCCTCGTTTATGGGCATAGAATAATCGGCAACCGCGAGAAACAGGTCTTCGGAAATCGGGTAAGCGAACCCCCAGACTTGCGCTCCGACCTGGCTTTCCGGGAACCCGACGTCCGGCGTCAGCCGTTTGAGCGCCGCCATCGGGTCCCCGTCCTCATCCGGCGCCCGGGCGGGGTCAATGATAACCAGCGAGCCGTAATTCTGACCGTGATGAAGCGCGGCAGTGGCAACGTACTTTGACGAGTTGGGAATCGGTCGGAGATCCATTTCCGTATTGGTTCTGTCGAATCGAATCGTATAGTTGGCGTGTATCTGGCGCGGGTCAGACCCATTGAGCGTCATGACCCACGGATGATGAGCCGCGGACGAATGGCGGTCGATGTAATCCCAGCGCGTCCAGACGATCTTGCCGTCATTCGACACAACCGGCGCCCATTCGTTGGTTTCGTGATAGCTCAGGCAGCGCATATACGTCCCGTCGGGGTTCATGTCAAAAACGGTGAAGTTGGGGCATTGACGTCCGCAGCGCAAGTACCCGCCCCGTCGTTCCGAAATGAACGCGATTCGACCGACAAGGTCGGTTCCTGATTGGACGTGGGTATCTTCGAACCCCGCTTTTTCGGAGGCATAACCTTGTCCTTCTGCCCGTGCGGCTTCGCACCCGTTGGGCAGAAAACACGGATAGAAGTCGTTCCACGTTCCGTCGGTAATCTGGCGCAAATTGGAGCCGTCCGCGTTGGCGGTGAAAATGTGAAGGCATCTGCCGCGATCCCAATGCCCCTTGGTCAGGTCTGTATGAGCGAAATGTTCTTTGCTCCCCTCGGCTTCTACGTAGGCAAAGGCGATTTTTTGAGCGTCGTAGTCCAAAGCCAGCGTAGCAAACGCGCCGGTTGTGAGCTTGGTTCCCTTTAAGCGTCCGGACTCGACAACGGAGTTTTCCAGAACGTTTGTAACAGTCGGGGCAACGTCTGGATTGAACGCGTTTTCCAGCCGGAAAATCCCCCCTCCAGGGAGAAGATTAACGCCGTAGTACTGGTCGCACATGTGGCTGTAGGTCGCTCGATGTTTTTTAACGAACAGGAGTTTGTCGAAATCCAGTTCCGGGTCAGCAAACATGATTCGCCGTCGAAGCTGGGCGATCTTCTCAAAGCAGGCGAACCGCTGTGTTACAGACGAGAACACAGCGTCCGCCGGATTGAGCGCTTTGAGTTGGCTGGCAAACGGCGCGGCAGCTTGTGGATCAAGCTTTTCCAACCTCTCTAACGCAGCGGCAGTTCGACGGTAGATAACGTCCAGTGGCGTTTTGTCATCCGACAGAATTCCTGATTGAGCGTCGTAAATCTGACCAGCAAAAGCGTCGTATTTCTGACGGTTAGCCAGTTCGTCTATGAGCAGATTGTACTCATTGACCAGTTCCGCGTTGGCGCTGGGGACGTCGGCGGGATTGACTTTGGCGCAGGTCGTAAACGTCTTGCCGTCAACAATCGGCTGGATTTCCGCTGCCGACCCGGCTGGGTAGTCGTTGAACGACGAATGAGCCATAACTTTTATGTAACGTCCTGCCACGGGCGCGTCAAACGTTATCTTAATCGTCGCTTTCGGATTGGTTCTCATTTCATCCAGATTCCCCTTCCAGACGGGATCGTCAGGTTCGTCTGGATTGTCATAAACAAAAATCTCTATCTGGGCAAACGTCCCGTTATTATTACCGTCCTGACGAGGGGTATAGGAAACGCCGCGAATGGATTCCGTTTGCTGTAAGTCCAGTTCAACCCAATGGGGAAACGGAGGGCGAACCGTTCGGAATTCTGTATGCCAAAAGGTGTTCAGATCGCCGTCACAGACATTAAGAACGCTGTATTCCGGCAAACTCTGGCTGTTCGCTTTTACGGTTATGAACACAGATTGAACGCCGCTAGGGGCGCTATTTTCCTCCTCCGCCTGAAGAGTAGCGAGGAAAAAAGCAGTAATCGCGAGCGCTAACGCGTAAATCTGAATACATCGTACAGTTTTGAATCTCATGATTATTGTATGTAAATGATAAACAAATCTATAAATGAACAAACAATTGCTTTGTTATTTTAATTACCATTCCCTATTCCCTACTCCCTATTCCCCAACTTTCTCCCGCCGCAGACCGGAAACAGTCAGTTTACCGGATTTCTGCAAAGCGGCGCGGAGTTCGGGAAGATCGTAAATCTGTAACGCGCCATGAACGACGCTGGCAAGCGGGGTTGTGGAATACCCTCCGTTTTCGACCATGTTCGTCCAACTGACGAGAGTATTGATAACCGTTAAATGACCAAACGTCTCCGGCTCGCAGAATTCCGCATGCAGGGCGGGAATGGTCGCTTCGTTAACGGCGATACAGTCCACGTTCGGCGCTTTGAGTTCAGTACGGAGGAAGCGGTTCAAAGAATACAGGTCTTCAACCCGGAATCCAACGTAAGTCTTGTTCAAATCAAAGGCGAAGTAACAATTACAACCGTCCTGACCGAAATGCTTGTTGTCAAAAATTGGCTGATTGAACTGCTGCGTTTCGCCGTATCCGCGCAAATCAACGGTCAGAACCGGTTTTCCGCTTGCTAATAGCTCATTGACCATATCTGCGCCATCGGCTTTGCCTTTGTCACTGACAAATAGCGTCGTCTTCGACATGTCTGCATTTTGCGGAACGAGCCAAAGAGCGGATAAATACAGTTTCGGTTCGACTTGAAATACGATTCGTTTTGCCTGAACCAAAGCAGGATTCAGTTCGGGAACGTCTTCCGAAGACAAAACGGTTAAGGCAGAAATGTCTTTAGATTCCCGGAATCGCGCCAGTTGACGCACTTTGCCCCGCAGTTCTTCTTCAGACGCATTAGCCCAAAGCTCCGCACGTTTGGAAGTAAGCTCTTTAGCGTAATCGCGATTGATGTCGAACGTCGTTCTGGATCCAGGAATGTCCTGAACGTTTCCGGTTTGAGTAACGCGAAGTTCGTCATCCGTTAATCCCAGCGCCATATCCGGCTCGAGAATCGGGGCAGACTCGTTCTGCCCGACAACCGCTTCGCTTCCTCCAATGAGGAATCGGTGCATAAATCGTACGGTGGCTTGTCTCAACGTGATGTCATAGCCGTGTTTATTGTATGTCTCCGCCAACTCCATACGTTCAGAATAGCCCAGCAAGCCGAACATACGTTTGGCGTATCTGTAAGATTCCCACGTTTCATCAATAGGGAAGAAGTCCAAAGTCGCACAACCAATCATCGTCGGTTTGGGCGCGCGAATAATACAGTAATCGGGATGCTCCAAGCCAAAATCCAGCTGACCGAAAACGCGCTGTTCTGCGTCGGATTCAGGATATCCGCGGCGATACATACCCGTCAAAGACGCTATGTAACAAACCGTAACGGCTGCATCAATTCGGTCGTCAAGAGCCATCAAATAAGCTGTCTGCGTTCCGCCGCCGGAATGTCCGCACGCGCCAATCCGATTCGGGTCAATTTCCGGTCGCGACTGCAAATAGTCGATTCCCCTCATACCGTCCCAGATTTCAAACCAGTTTACATTGCGCCCCAACGTCATAGAACCGATTCCCAACAAGTTGTGAGCGTCAACAGAAACCGGCGGATTGGGCGTTGTAAACTGGAATCGTTCTCCCTGGTCAATCGGGTCAAATAGCAAAGCCGCCATGCCGTTGAGCGCCAGCAAAGTCGCCATTCTTTGATATTCCGGAAAACCTTTCGCTTCCGTCGCATGACCGCATGGAACTAAAACGCCGGGCCACGGCTTGGGAAACTTCGTTTCGTCCGGCAGGAACAGGTTCGCCGTAACCCAGAAGTTGGGCTGAGATTCAAAACGCACCTTTTCGACCGTATAACCCTCTTTTTGAATAACGCCTGTTACAACCGGATTGAGCGGGGTTCGTGCCGGGAACGCATCGATTTGCTGTAAGAAGAATTCCCTTCGCTCTTTTTGATACTGAGCGATCTGTTCTGGCGATTTCGTCTTCTCGTAGTTGTCGATCCAGCGCTGATGAGCTTTATCCAGCAGAGTCAGCATCCATTCGCGCATCATGTACCGAGGCTCAACCTCAACGCAGTCCGCATTCTTAACAATTCCCTTCGGCAGAACCGGAGCGGAAAGAACGCTCTGATCAACAAACTGATTCCCGCCGCCGGGACGCTGCGTCTCGTCTGCACTCGCAGGAGAAGAGAATCCCATCAAAGTTAGAATCAGCGACAATGCTATTATCGTTATATATCTGGTCATTGAACTGTTATAATTACTAATCGCTAATTACTAATCGCTAATTGCTTAAAATCCATCGGAGCGTCTTCCTGGAAATGGTATTCTTTGACTTTGCCGTCTTTGAATCGGACGATTACCTTGAGCGTTTTGACTTTCTTGTTGACCGGGTCGCCGAAAAGAAGGTTGTACTTGCCCAGCTGTGTAACAGTCTTGCCGCGGAACTCTTTTTTGACCAGTTCGGTAACGTCAATAAACGTATCTTCTGCTCCGTAGGCGGCAAAGACGATTTCCCCGTCAAAGACGTCGTTTGAATACAGACGCAGCGGAACGCCGGCGACTTTTTCGGAGTCCCCGTCCTGGCGAATGTCAAAGCGGTTGATAACCGGGGCGGTGCCGACGCGCGGTCGAATCGGCGGAACGTGTTCGACAACGTACGTGTCCGGGTCGTACATGGCGCGAATCTCCTCGTCGCCCAAATACGGACCGTTGCAGTCCACCCAGGCGATAAGCCGTTCCCGATCTTCTCCTGTTACTTTTACACCGTGATGTTCTCCTGAACAGGCGTTGTGAACGAGTTTGCTCACCGGGCTGAACGCGGTATACGGAGGGAGCGTTACAATGTTCGCCGGGTCGTATCGGTTGTATCCTTCCACGACAAACAGTCCTGCCAGGTTGGCTGGTACGCCGCGTTCATCTCTCTTTTTTACGTCGCCCCAAACGCACTTGCCGCTAACAAGGGTCAGATACGGTTCGCAGAATGGGCTGGATTCTCCCGGACGCGTGCCGACCTGTTCTTTCCACGGGTGCGACGACGGGCGGCAAATCATGTTGAGCGTCTTGAATGCGTCGGACGTTGGATCCTGATGGCATTTGGCGCAGTATTTGTCCAGGACGGGCTGAACGAATCGCATATAGGAAATGGACTCACCCGTTCCCCAGGTGGGGGGCGTGAGTTTTTGCGGACCTTTTTTCATCGCCATGTTCATGCCTTTGCTGGGCTGGTTGCCCTTTGTGGCGAGATTGGATTCGTGACATCCAAAGCAGCCGCGAATTTCGCCCGGCATGACGTTGGTAAACGATCGCATGACGTGAATCGCCATACCGTTTTCGTCCAGCATTTCAAAATAGACAGATTTCCCGGCAGGGAGTTCAAAGAATACGCTCCCGTCTGGCTCGATTGGAACGGTTCCGAGGATGCGTTTAACGCCTTCCGCCTGAAAGACCGAAACGGCAGGACCATCGTGCTGAACGGTTTTGTGCCACGTCGTGTACGTTTTGGGATCCATTTGAATAACGCGAATCGCCTTGCCTTTCTCTTTGAGAATCGCTGGCGCGTTGTCGAAAACGTTGTTGGAGTACAAGTACCCGGGACGTGGCTGGGCGCCGACGCCGATTTCCGGCCAGTCGACTCTATCCGGCAGAACGGCGGGCGTTTGCCGCGGCTTGAACGGCATGGCGTACCATGCGTTGGAGTTGTCCGCTGCGTAAATCAGCTCTTTATTCCCGTAGACGTCTTGCAGGTACAGCTTGAAGAACAGCCCGCGATGGCTGCCGCCATAGAGGTTCCCGCCCGTGCGAGCGGAAACGAGCATGTATTCTTCCGACAGCGGGTACGGCGCTTTATACGCTGTGAACTTCCCGGCGGAATGGAAGTCGTAGCTGGCAGGCGGGTCGTTAGGTCCGTTGCCGACTTCCGCCCAGTTGGCGTCGCGGG
>JAZQDP010000388.1:0-9588 GCA_045546875.1 Thermoguttaceae bacterium
TAATTGCTAATTGCTAATCGCTAATTAAACTACTGCCTCCCCCCCTCCCTCCTATTGTCAAAATTTATTGTTTAGGTATAATATAATGAGTTTTTAATGTGTAATTCGTGAATCGCAGCTGTCTTTGGTCAGCGCGAAGCGTAATTACTAATTGCTAATTTCTAATCGCTAATTATTACTACAATGCTTACACTGGAAAAAATTTCGTCGGATACGTTTCCCGGGCGCCCGGGACCGCTGTTGTTAATCGTCATGGACGGGGTTGGAATCGGCAAACAGGACGAGTCGAACGCCGTTTACGTTGCCAAGACGCCTACTCTGGACAAACTCTTTGGCGCGAAGCTGTACTGCCAGCTTCAGGCGCACGGTCAGGCGGTTGGTCTTCCCTCCGACGACGACATGGGCAACTCGGAAATCGGGCATAACGCATTGGGAGCCGGTCGCGTTTTCGATCAGGGCGCCAAACTGGTCAACAAGGCGATTGAAACCGCGTCCATGTTCGACGGCGAAGTCTGGAAGAAAGCTGTCGCGTCCGCAAAAGACGGGCATACGATGCATTTCATCGGGCTGCATTCAGACGGAAACGTTCATTCCAACATTTCCCAGCTGTATCCGATGCTTCAGCGGGCGGCGGAAGAAGGCGTCAAACGCTGCCGGGTTCACATTCTTCTCGACGGCCGCGACGTTCCCGCCAAGTCGGCTCTGGTTTATATCGAAAAGACCGAAAAGGTTCTGGCTGAAATCAACGAAAAGTATTCCGCCGATTTCCGCATTGCGTCCGGCGGCGGCCGTATGATTACTACCATGGACCGCTATCAGGCGGACTGGTCGATTGTCGAACGCGGCTGGAAAGCTCACGTTTTGGGCGAAGGGCGCGCGTTCAGTTCCGCGGCGGAAGCCGTTCAAACCATGTACGACGAAGACGCCGAGGCGACAGACCAGTATCTCAAGCCGTTCGTTATTACGGAAAACGGCAAACCGGTCGGAACGATTGAAAACGGCGATTCGGTCGTCTTTTTCAACTTCCGCGGCGACCGCGCGATTGAAATCTCGATGGCGTTTGACGGCGGAGCGGAGTTCGACAAGTTCGACCGCGTTCGCGTCCCGGAAGTTTACTATTCCGGCATCATGGAATACGACGGCGACCTCAAGATTCCGAAGCATTACCTGGTCAACCCGCCGCAGATCGACCGCACCTTCTGCGAGTATCTGTGCGACGAAGGCGTTAAAATGTTCGCCATTTCCGAAACCCAGAAGTTTGGTCACGTAACCTATTTCTGGAACGGCAACAAGTCCGGATACATCAACGAGGCGATGGAAACGTACCACGAAATCCCGTCGGATAAAATTGAATTCGACAAGGCTCCGAAGATGAAAGCGGTCGAAATTACCGACTGGGTTATCGACGCACTCAATTCCGGACAGTACAAGTTCGGGCGCCTCAACCTGGCAAACGGCGACATGGTTGGTCACACCGGCAACATGGAAGCTGCCGTTATCGCGGTTGAAACGGTTGACGAATGCGTCGGGCGGATGCTGGAAGTCGTCAAACAGCTCAACGGTATTGCTATCGTAACCGCTGACCATGGCAACTGCGACATCATGTGGACGGAAAAGAACGGCGTTCGGTCGCCCAAAACGGCGCACACGCTCAATCCGGTTCCGTTCTGCATTTACGACCCCAACTACAACGGGGAATACGAAATGTCCGCCGCCGCGACCGACACGGTCAACCGCCCGGGTCTGTCCAACGTAGCCGCGACCGTTCTCAACCTGCTCGGGTACAAAGCTCCAGAAGATTACCGACCATCTTTGGTAGAATTTAAGTAAATTATACCAAAACTACTTGAGTTTTTCGAAATTAAGGCAAGAGGGAAATGGCGCTTCGGTAAATCTCACGCGGAGATGCGGAGGCGCGGAGGATAGGGGATAGTTAGGAGTGAAGAGTGAGCGCAAAGCGCCTCAATAAATAATTCTTCCTCTAGAACCGCGTTAGCAGTTCAATATTAGTAGCCGTGGGTTTTAACCCACTGAAGGAGTGAGGAGTTGGCGCTTCGCGTAATTCCGAATTCCGAATTCCGCATTCCTAATTCCGAATTGGCGCCCTCTCCACTATTCCCTATTTTCGGGAAATTTCAAGTAGAGAGAGTATACATTGCCTGCAAAGAAGCGTCTGAAACAGGGTACTGGCTTGAGTTGTTGCATGAGAGCGGATATTTAAGAGCTTTTTCATTTGAAAGCGCTTATGCAGATTGCGAGGAATTGCTTAAAATACTATCGTCGATAACCAAAACCCAAAAGTTATACTATAACTACGAAAAAGTATAATTCCTAATTCCTAATTACTAATTACTAATTATATATGATAGCAGCTTTAAGAACCTTTTTCGCAAGTGAAACCAACCGAAACCGCCTGGATTATTTTATTCTGGGCGTTATTCTGCTCAACGCCGTTGTAATGGTGTTGCAATGCTACGACCCTAAAAACGTAGTGTTGCATCATATTGATACTGCAATCCTGGTTATTTTCGCCATTGAGATTGTGGTTAAGATTATCGGGTTGAAGTGGAATGGATACTGGAAGGATTCGTGGAACTGGTTTGACTTTTTCGTAACCGCGATAGCGTTAGGGGCGTTTGTGCAATCCTGTTTCCCGCCCGAGCCGACAGGCGGGTCAACGCTCAACGCTATTTTTACGTTGCGAGTGTTCCGGGGATTCCGGTTTTTCCGGGTGTTGAAATTCATTCCCCATATAAACGAGATCATGGCAGGTTGCCGCCGCGCTGTGGCGTCCACTTCCGTTATTGTCTTGGCGTTTTTGATTATCGCGTTTATCTGGTCGATAATGACGTGCAACCTGTTTAGTGAAACGGCGCCGGAATATTTTGGCGACCCGCTCACGTCGTTTTATTCCATCTTTCGATTGTTTACCGTCGAAGGCTGGTACGACATTCCCAACACGGTGGCGTCTGAATATAACGAATGGTATTACCAGACCTTTGTTAAATTGTTTTTCTCTGTAATATTATTCCTGTTTGGCATCATCGGCATGGCGTATATAAACTCGATTATTGTTGACGCGATGGCAAGCGACAACAACGACAAGGTGTTGGAACGGGTCAAAGAACTAGAAGCCAAAATCGATATGCTTTTGGCAAACCAGACGCCAGACGGTAAATCTGGGGTGGAAAACGAGCAAGACGGCGGCGCCGATAAGAGCGAGGCTTCATAACGAGTTGGCTTGTTTGATCAACGTCTAAATTTGCGCCTTGGAAAATAAAAATTATCCACTTTTTTTCAAAAAATTTGAAAAAGGTTGTTGCAAGATTAACTCTTTGAGGTACAATAAGAACCATAGAAACGGTTAGCAGAAAGAGTATTAACAGTATACTTTGTTAATATTTATTGTGTTCTGTCAAGTTTTTGGTCAATTAACCACACATTAGAATCTATGAACGATAACTTTAACGAGGGATTCCGCAGTTACGACGAGTACGACGAAGATTTCGACGACGATTTCGATGAAGATTTCGACGACACGTTCGACGAGGACTTCGAGGAAGATTTCAACAATGCGGACTTCAACCGCGACGACGACGAGGAAGAAGAAGATCTGGACGAAGCCACGCAACTGGCGCGATTCGGGCAGTTCCTCGTTGACGACGAAGAGGAAGAAAAAGAAGAGCCGGAACCGTACGCGAGAGACGAGGAAGACGAAGAAGACTTGCTCAATCCTACCGGTATGAAGCTCCCAAAACGCGGAGAGAAAAAAAACGAAAAGAAGCCGGAAAAGAAATCCGACAAAAAATCGGATAAAAAATCGGGAACCGCTTCAAAGGCAAACGACATCATCGACGACTTGCCGGAAGACGACCTGATGGACGATCAACCCGACGACTTTGAAGACGAACTTCTCGATTCAGACGAGTTCACGGACGAAGATTACTGATTTTCCTCCTCCGGTTTTGGTTCATAATTCCGGGCTACCCCCTTACCCTATTTTCATCATTTCACAATGTTACACATCAAACAAGAAATTGACGAAGCGCTTGCTTATATTCGCACCCGCTGGTCTGGCACGGCAAAAGTTGGCGTTATTCTCGGAACCGGTTTAGGCGGCGTTGCAGAAAGCATCGAACAGGAAGCGGTATTCGATTACGAAGAGATTCCGCATTTCCCGACCTCGACGGTTGACGTTCATGCCGGCAAACTCATTTGCGGTAAAATCAACGGCATGGACGTTGTCGCCATGGAAGGACGATTCCATTACTACGAAGGGTATTCGATGCAGCAAATCACGTTCCCCGTTCGCGTCATGCGGGCGTTAGGAGCGGATACGCTTATCGTTTCCGCCGCCGCAGGAGGGCTTAACCCGATGCACCGCCGCGGAGACATCATCATTGTTGACGACCATATCAACCTCATGGGAAACAACCCTCTCATTGGCGTCAATGACGACAATCTTGGTCCTCGATGGCCCGACATGGTAGAACCGTACAGCCAGGAACTCATTTCCGACGCGTTGCAAATTGCTATCGACGGCGGCATTACCGCCCATCGCGGCGTTTACGTCGCTCTTTCCGGCCCCTGCCTGGAAACCCGAGCGGAATACCGATTCCTGCAAACCATCGGCGCAGACGTCGTTGGGATGTCAACCGTTCCTGAAGTAATCGTTGCGGTTCACGCTGGAATGAAAGTTCTCGGTTTGGTCGTTATTACCGACATGGGCTTGCCAGACGCGCTCAAACCGGTCAATATTTCAGAAATTCTCGAAACCGCCAACGC
This sequence comes from Thermoguttaceae bacterium, assembly GCA_045546875.1. Lineage (GTDB taxonomy): Bacteria > Planctomycetota > Planctomycetia > Pirellulales > Thermoguttaceae > RUG11551. Next base: position 4,786 of record JAZQDP010000388.1, read on the forward strand.
CGCCGCCCCCAAGCTGGCGCACATTGTTCTGGAAGTACTCAAACGACAGGCGGACAATTAGCAATTAGCGATTAGCGATTAGCGATTAGCGATTAGCGATTAGCGATTAGCGATTAGCGATTAGCGATTAGCGATTACGCAAAGTGTGACAATTTCGGAGTGCGAGAGCGATAGCTCTCGCTTTTTTGTTTTACCAAAGACCCGCGGTTGAACCCGGTTTGCGGCATCCCACTCGGCGGCGAGGCGCCAAAAAGAAAGCGACGGCAAGCCGTCGCACTCCGACATAATCGTTCGAATCGTTCACTCCCAAAAACGCGAGCGTACGCCTTATTCCTCGTCCGGGTTCATTACTTTTAGAGCAAGATTTTTTGCGCCTTGAATGTCCAGTTTCCCGGTGCCGAGAATGGGGATTTTTTCCACCTGAACAAAGGCGTCCAAAGCGGGAATCCAAATGGGCGGGATGTTGTTTTCACGCATTGCGACAACAATTTCCTCTGGCGTTTTGCCCTTGAGGTCGGTGTACATAACGATAATCTTTTCGCCCTTTTTCTCGCTCGGCACAGCGGAAACGATTACGCTCAGCGGCTCGTCCGGGTTGACGCCGATGATGTCTCCGATCGCTTTTTCGATTCCCTCGTGAGGCACCATTTCCCCGCCGATTTTAGAGAATCGGCTTAGTCGCCCAGTAATGAAAATAAAGCCGTCTTCGTCAATTCTCGCCAGGTCGCCGGTCTTGTACCAGCCGTCTTTTAGCACTTCCGCCGTCTTTTCCGGCATATTGAGGTAGCCCTTCATGACGTTGCGCCCGCGAACCCACATCATTCCTACTTCGTTGGCGCCAAGAACCGTTTTTTCATCGTCGATGTCGCGAATCTCGACCATAACGCCAGGAACCGGCAAACCGATTGAACCGTCTTTACGGAGGATTTCATCGGCATGAACGCGCCGGCGTTCCAGAATATTGGCGGAAACGACCGGGGAACATTCCGTCGCGCCAAACCCTTCCAGCGGGCGGGCGCCGAACTTCGCTTCAAAGGCGTCCATGACGTCGATTGGCATGTGCTCGCCGCCGGCGACGGCAATCTCAATCGATTTCATATCTTCCGGGTCGCATTTGCGAATGTACATTCTGTAGAACGTTGGCGTCGCAACAATTACCGAACATTGGTATTTTTTGGTCAGCTTTCCAATTGCTTTTGGCTCTAAAGGCGAATGATGGTAAACCGCCCGGACTTTGGTCGTTAAAACAACCCAAATATTGACGATAAATCCAAACGCGTGAAACGTTGGCAGAACGCCGATGAGGGTATCCGGCCAGCCGATGCGTTCCAGGTTCATAAACATATCGATGTTGGAACCGATGTTGTCATGCGAAAGCATAACGCCTTTGGGAACGCCTGTTGAACCGGATGTAAAAATAACCGTTAGCAAATCGTCAGGCGAGATGTCTTTAAGCCCCAAAAGCCAATCGATAAACCAGCAGGGAGAATAGGCTTCCAAAGCCCCCTTGATTTTATCCCCTTTAGAAATGTTGGGGACAACGTCTTCCAGAATTACAAGCTCTGCGTCTAAATCATGATAATTGAGTTTATCGAGCACCTTGCGGCTGGTGATAATATGTTTTATCCCCGCCGTCTTGATGCACTGATTCATAATTTCGTTTGAAACGGTGTAATTCAAATTTACTGCAACGCGTTTGTCAAGCGCCAACGCGGCATTAATAATTGTCGTAATTACATTAGGGGGAAGCAGTACGCCTATAAATTTTTCATCTGCAGAGAAAACCGTTCGGCGCAAGAAATGACGAAACACAAACGCTCCCATCAAAATCTTTCGTCCGGTAAGTTCTTTTCCGCTGGAGTCGGCAATCTTAAGTATACCTGCCTGTTCATGGCAGATTCTTATAAATTTACGTACTGGTATCATTTTGCTATACGGATTAATACCCTTTACAATGGTTTGGGTGATTTGCGTCAAATTGAGCGACTTCCCGCTCGTGTTCCATCTCGAACCAACGGTTCTCTAATCTCTTTATCGTCTGATAAAGCTGAAAACGATTAGTAACATTTTCTAATGGTTCTCCAAATATTATTGTAATCCGTTTTCTGCAAAAAGTTGGGATTTTCCAGAAAAATTTTTGCCCATAATAGCTAAACACGCTCCCCCACAGCCCGCCAATGTAAACCGGAACCACGACGGCGTTCGTTCCTTTAAGCATTTTCACCGCGCCCGGATGGAACGGTTGAATCACAGCCCAGCGAGCGATCCCGCCTTCTGGAAAGATGCCAACGTTTTCCCCGTCTTGAAGCGCTTGCCGAACCGTCCTGAGTGCGTAAACCCCTTCTCTGCCGGTACTTATCGGAATCGCCTTGTACAGCTCTCCCAAATGTTTCATCAGCGGTCCTTCTAAAAACTTGTACCACATAACCATGCGGGGCGAGCCGGGCCAGAAGATTTCGCCCAATGGACCGTCCAGAAAACTGATATGGTTGCTGACATACATAATCGCTCGATCTTTGGGGATGTTCTCTGCCCCAACGATTTCAATTTTATATCGGAGACGAAAATAGATCCAAAATATCCAATAGGCGCATTGCTTAATGTATGCGAAAAAGAATAAAATAACAAAAACAGGCAAAGACGCTAAACCGCACCAAAACCATACAGAACGAGCCGTCTGACCGCAGAAAACGGTTAGAGCGAAAAAGATTATCGGCGCTAAAAGCATTGCTGAATTGCTAATAAAGTTGCTCGAGGCGATAATTCGACCGCGATGTTCCGCCGGGGATCGGTCTTGAATAAACGACATCAGCGGGATGTCGTACATACCGGCAAAGAAGCCCAGGAGAGCCAAAAGCCCCAAGGCGAAATAATAGCCGTTCGAGTTAACTCCCGGAGAATAGCACAGCGCGACGCAGCAAGCCGCCAGACCTAAAACGGCAAACGTCGGCAATTTCATCGTAATCTTGCCGCCGGAAATCACGCTTGCTAAACCCGCGCCAACTCCGATGCCGATGGTCATTAACCCCATGCAAAGGTTGGCGGCAAACCGGTTGTCAATCGACGCGAATTCCGGGAAAATGTATTTGTCAATGTTAAGCTGCAGCAAAGCGGCAATTCCCCAGTAGAACGCGCTGGCAAACGTAACCGCCCAGATCGCGCGCCATGAATACAGGAATTTCATATCGGAAACAATGCCCGACAACGGGTTGTACGGATATTTGACTTCCGGGTTCCCCTTTTTGAGCGGTTTAATAAACAAACTGGCAATCAGCCCCAAACAAGCCGTTCCCAGCAACGCGCAGGCGGAAATCCAGACGCGGCTTTGTCCCGGCTGAGCGCAGGTCGGAATCGACCCGGACTTATCGATTACAGACGTCAATTCAAACAGAATTCCTCCGCAAACCGTTCCGAAAATGCACGCTGCCACGGTCGTCATCGAAACCAGACTGTTTGCCGTCGGTATCTGCTCTGGAGGAACTATTTCTGGAATGCTCCCGTATTTCGCCGGGCTAAACAAAGTTGACTGCGTTCCCATAAAAAACAGAACGATAAGCAAAAACCAGACGCTTCCTGACATCAGAGCCAAAACGCCCAGCCCCATAATTACAATTTCCGCGATCTTCGTTCCAACCATAACCTGATCTTTGCGAAATCGGTCGCTGAGAAATCCTGCCGGACCAACCATCAGAACAAACGGAATCAAAAACAGTTCCGCGCCAATAAACAGAATCGTCTTTTGCGCCAGTTCCTGCAGCGCTTGCGGGTCAGAACTGGTAATGCCAACGTACGCCGCCCACGAGGGAAGCTCTTCCAGCCCGATCAAATAATCCTGCAAAGCAAAAATGCCAATCGGAATCATCAAAAAGCGGAACATATTGTCGTTAAACGCGCCGAGGAACTGCGTAAAAAGCATCGCAATAAAGCTGACGCTCCACACCCCCGGCTTTTCCGGGTTAAGCGACGGTTCGGAATTATTGGACTCGGAATTATTTGCGGTATCGATATTGATTTCCATTTTTTTTAATGTATAATATAAAAAACAGGAACGGTTCACAGGGATTAAACAAGCCTTGACACAAGCGTCCCGGAATTATTCGTTCCCTTTTAATATATAAACGTCTGTAAAAATTACAGGTTGTTTACATAAGTTTTACAAAACATTTACATTGCATTATATCGTATTTTACCAAAAAATCAAGATGTATACTATATCTATTTTCGGGGAAATACATAATATTTTGTTAAATTGGCAAATTTTTTCGATTTATTCCAGCATAAAATTATCTGAATAGATTTACAGATATTCCAAAATCATGAAAATCAGCTATTCCAACTCTTTTTTTTCATCGAGCCATTTTATCGTGTTTGAAAATGGGTTCTGCGAACCGATTCATGGACATAATTTCCGGGTTGACGTTACGGTTGACGCCCCGCTCAATTCGGCTGGCTACACAGTAGATTTTGGGGTTGTTAGTCAGGTTTTGTCGAAGATCTTGCAGCCGTTTCGCGAACGGCTTCTTTTACCCGGCAAAAGCGACTGGCTGTCGATAGAGCGCAACGGCGCTCAAATAGAGATTTCTTACCAGCAGCCAGACGGAACGCCTCTGTTTTGGTCGATCCCAGCTGACCATTGCGTTATTTTGGACGTTGCCAATACCACCGCAGAGTTGATTGCTCAAACAATCGCCCAGCGCCTTTGGGATTGTCTGCTTGAACAATACGAACTGGAACGGCTAGAGGTTCGGTTAGAGGAAACCCCCGGAGCCGTCGCCATTAGCGAAGTAGGGAGTAGGGAGTAGG